>JAYVSS010000261.1:0-4046 GCA_043775075.1 Acidimicrobiia bacterium | reverse complement strand
TGTCATTTTTGATGAAATGCATGGTGTCGTAGATCGCCATCAACCCGGTGATCTCACCGCCCGGGGAGTTGATGTACAGGCTGATGTCCTTGTCGGGATTTTCTGCTTCGAGGAACAACATCTGGCCACAAATCAGGTTGGCGATGGTGTCGTCGATCGGCGTGCCGAGAAAGATGATGTGCTCGCGCAGCATCCGGCTAAAGAGGTCATAGGCCCGTTCTCCCCGGTTCGTCTGCTCGACGACGGTGGGAACGAGGTAATTGAGAATCGGCTGGCGCGGCATTATCGGCTCGTACTTCCCTTAATTTCCTGGGCAGGCGGTTTTTCACGGTGGTTTGGCGATTTGTTCGGCAGTTGAGGATCGTCATGACTCGTCATGACGGACGCCAACGTTGCCACGGTCGGCGTTGCTATTCGGGGAATCAGGCGAAATTCTTCAGACTTCGGTACCGTCATCGGCCACATCGACCATCGACTCAAGTCCAACGGTTTCGTCGTCGGATCCAATCGCCGCGAAATCGGCGGGGGAAACTATCAAAGAGGAACGATCAATGGCCTTGCCGTCGGCGTCCACGATCGACGCGTGCTCGCTGACCCAGGTGACCGCTTTGGCCTTGCGAATGTCGCTGCGCAGAACCGACATCTGAAAGCTTTTCTCCAGATTCTTGCGGACCTTGTTGGGCTTCATGGAGAACCGCTTGGCCAGGTTGACGATTTCCTGCTCGACCTCTTCTTCGCTCACTTCGATGCTCTCGGCGCTGGCGACGGCGCGCAGGGCGAGGTCGGCTCGCACGGACTCGATCGCCGCGACCCGTGCTTCGTCGATAAGAGCCTCGGCACTGCCGCCGGTGGCCATCAAGTAGTCGTCGATGGTGGCGTTTTGTTGGGACAGACGCTGCGCCAGCTCTTGGAGGCGACGATCGATTTCCTGGTTGACGAGCGGCTCGGGCGGATCGCCTCCGTCGCTCAACTCCACAAGCGCTTTCACGCACTCATCACGCAGCGCCATGGACGCCTGGACCCGCTTCACCATGCCCATGCGGGTGGCAATGTCGCTACGGAGGTCGGCAATGGTGGTGAATTCGCTGGCCGACGCTGCCCACTCGTCGGTTGGGTCGGGGCGGATCTTTTCGATGACTTCGAGCACTTCGACGTGGAGTTCAAGATCGCCGTGATCGTGGGTTTCGTCGTGGTCGTGATCCGGCAGCGAGGCGGTGAAGTCCAACACATCGCCCGCCGAAGCGGCGATCAGGTTGTCGTCCAGCTCCGGCACTACGGTGCCCGAGCCGACTTCGTAGACGTAGGCATCGGCGGTCAGGCCGGGCACAGCTTCGCCGTCGAGAGTGCCGCGCACGTTGATCCGAACGCTGTCTCCGGGATGGGCCTGGCGATCAACGACGGCGGTGGCGGCAAAGGCGTCTCGCAAGCGGTCGACCTGGGCATCGATCTCGGACTCCGACGCATTCGGCGAGGCGACGGTGACCTGCAGACCGTCGTACCCCGGCACCCTCACGCTGGGGCGGACTTCGACCATCGCCTCAAACGTGATCGGGCCTTCGGTGGCACCGCCGGTGATGTTCAATTCTGGCGGGGCAATGACATCCACGTCGTTGTCCGTGACGGCCTGCAGGTAGTAGTCCGGAAGGCTGTCCTGGATGGCCTGCGAGCGGGCGGCGTCCTTACCGACGTGGCGCTCAAGGACCCGACGCGGGGCTTTCCCCGGCCGAAAACCGGGGAGGCGAACCTCGTAGGCGATCTTACGAAAGGCGGCGTCGATGGACTTCTCGAACTCCGCTTCCTCGATCTCCACCGAGAGCTTGACTTGGTTGCCTTCTTGGGCTTCAACGATGGTCTTCATACGGGCAGGAGATTGTAGTTGGCGGGGACTTCTTCCCCGACCGCTTTGTCCGCTTCTCTGCCACTCCTCGGATCGAGCCGACGTCGAGTCAACCAACTCCGCCCGGGTGAACCCACCCTGCCGCCACGTGGCCCAACTTTTCGGACCGCAACCCAGCTCCGCTGCTCGCCCCGAAACCGGCGAGCTGGGGGACGATTGCAGACTTGGTTCTCGAGCGAGAACGCCATTGCCGGGAATGTCGGCCGATCCCGACGTTGCGCGTGATCTAGCCTGGGGCCGACGTGGGTGGCACCTGACCGTTCTGGACGGGCATGGCGCACCGATAAACGGGGTGTAGCGCAGTTGGTAGCGCACCTGCTTTGGGAGCAGGAGGCCGCTGGTTCGAGTCCAGTCACCCCGACGTTTAGACTGGCTTTTTCACGGTGCCGCTCTGGGCGGCTATGCGGATGTAGCTCAATGGTAGAGCCCCTGCCTTCCAAGCAGGATATGCCGGTTCGATCCCGGTCATCCGCTCCAAGTGAAACCCCTACTTTGCCGGGGGGTTTTGCCCGCTGCGTCGTCGTGGAGGGGTCAAAGCCCATGGTGCGTGCTGGCCTGGTGGAACGCTCCCGTATCATCATGGGCGAATGGCCCGCCTGCGATACCTCGTCCATGGGTTGGTCGTGGCGACCGATGCACCACTGCCCGTACCCGAGCTGGCCTACGACGAAGACGACGCCGATGTTGTCGTCCACCTCACCACGGGCTCGGCAAGCACGGCCGAGTTTGAGGCGACCTTCTCGAGGGCCGACGATCCCACGCTCCCCTGGGTCTCCGAAGCGTGGTCGGCCGAGGGACGGGTGCGGGTCCGTTTTGCCAGTGGGCCGTGTTTCGAACTGCGCCCCGATGAGGCGTGGTTAATCTCCGACCAATCGGGCGATCCGGACTTGGTGGCCCACCTGCTGCTCGATCATGTGCTGCCCAGGATGGTGTCGTTGCGGGGCGATCTTATGGTGCACGGTTCGGGGGCTGTTGGTCCGAGCGGGGCTGCTCACCTTTTCCTCGCTCAGACGGGGTCGGGCAAGAGCACGCTGGCCGTGGCGCTGGCCGCTCACGGATGGGGTCTGGTGGATGACGACGGCATACGGGTGCAATACGTAAACGGAGCGTTCGTGGTGACTCCCGGGTACCCGATGGTGCGCCTCCTTCCGGACGCGTCCGATGCGGTGCTGCCGGGGGTGGCTCCGGGTGCGCCGATGGCGATCGGCCACGCCAAGCGTCGTTTCGCCGTCACTGGCCCCCTGGCGATGGCTAGTGCCCGGTCACCGATCGCGACGATCCATCTGCTCGGGTGGACCAACGGCGATTGGCCGACAAGCGAACCCGTCGGGTTCTCGGCCGCAGTGGGCGAGGTGAGCAGCCACGCCTTCCACATGTCGGTCGACCCGTCGACGATGTCCTCAGATGCCTTCGGGCGGGCGGCGGCCGTGTGCGCCGCCGTCCCCGTGCGCCGACTATTGCGCCCCGGTGGGCACGAGCACACCTCAAGAGTCATTGCGTTACTGTCGAAGTTGGACGCAGAGCTTGCCGCTGACCTGCGGCGACCAGAATAATCAGGAGACGGTGAGCAGCATGGAGATCGACGACACAACGCGCCTCAGCGTGCCCGGGCAGGTGCTATCCCGTACGGCCGCCGGTGAGACAGTGCTCTTGGATGTGAAAGGAGAACGCTATTTCGCCCTTGAAGGCGCGGCCGGTCGGCTCTGGGACCTGGTGTCGGCCGAAGGCGGTACAACCTTCGCTCAAGCGGTGGCAGCGCTGCTCGACGAGTTCGAGGTGGATGTGGACACGCTCAGCGTGGACGCCCGCCGCACGCTCGCCACATTGGCCGACAAGGGCCTCATCACCCTTGGGTGACGTCGGATCCGTCCGTTTCCGTGCTTTTGCCCGAGGGAAGGGTGCGGAAGTGCTTCGTCAGCAGGTAATTGAGCACCCCTATGTCGGCCAGCAGGTCAGCGTCGGTTTCTCGGGCGGCGACCGGGTCCGGGGCGCCCTGATGTGCCGCGTCGAGGTCCTCGTAGAGCGTGAGCATCGACGTGGGCCGTGTCACTCCCAGCCTTTGGTGGAGCGCCGGTTGCACCTTGTCCCGGGCGGCGACCGTGTCGGTGATGACTGCGAGAGCATCTTCCTTGCCTATGCCGCCGGCGGC
>JAYVSS010000260.1:0-6354 GCA_043775075.1 Acidimicrobiia bacterium | reverse complement strand
ATCTGTTCGTCGCCGCGTTGTTGGTCGCCGGCGGATTAGTGGGGGCCGAGATCGGAACCCGGCTGCTCGATCGGTTGCCCATTCGAGTCATTCGTCTGGCGTTCGCCACCCTCCTCGTGGTCGCCGCCGCCCGCCTCGTGTTGGGCACGGTCAGCACCGACCCGATGCACCTCGGGGGTTCGGTAGACGCTGGCCTGCTCGTGCTCGGCCTTCTCACCGGTGTGCTCTCGGGGTTGCTTGGTGTCGGTGGGGGTTTCATCATGGTGCCGGGGATGGTGCTGCTGGCGTCCATGCCGACGGCGCTGGCCAAGGGGACGTCGCTAGTAGCCATCGTTCCCACGGCGGCGTTTGCCACGTGGCGCAACCATCGACGTGGCAACTCCGATGTGCCCCTCGGTCTTGTCGTCGGTGGTGCTGGAGCCGTTGTCTCGCTCATCGCCGCCCGGGCCTTTGTCGGCCTCGACCCGAAGATCTCGAACGTGATGCTCGGCATCCTGCTTCTGGTTCTGGCGGCGTCAATGGTGCGGGCGTCGTTTCAACCGACCGGGGAGTCCGACCCGATCGGCGAAACGGGCTGAGGGTCCTGAGCGAACGCCGGAACCAAGGACTGCGGTATCTCGACGAGTTTGGCGCGGAGGTATTCGCCGAGGCTCTTTGCCTGGGGATCGAGGCGCACGCTCGACGCCACTCCTTCGCCGAGAAGGCCTTCGATCACAAAATTTAGCGCACATATGTTTGGTAGGGCATAGCGCCGAACCATGAGCTCCGCCGTTTCGGGCATGAGGTGCTGCAGACGATCGGTAGTGAGAAACCAATCGAGCCATTCATATGCGCGCTGACTACGGGCCCACACGCCGACGTTGGCATTGCCGCCCTTGTCTCCGGAACGGGCGCCCACCAGACGTCCGAGCGCCACCTCCACTGTGGGCTCATCGAAGGGATTCGCCGAGCGCGCCGCCGCAGGTTGCTCGCCCGTTTGTTCGCCGGTTTGTTCGGTTTTCTCGGCCTCGACCTGCGCTCCGGCGATGGCGGCGTCGACTGCGGTGACGACGCCGTCGAGGTGTACTTCGTGATTCACCAGGCTGCTCGGAATCAGTGCGGGCCAATAAACGCCGTAGGCCTGGGCGCCGCTCGGTCCGCCCATGCCGAACATGCCGGGATAGCTGGACAGCGCCAGCTCAATGCCGACGTTGGCGAATGCCCGGCCGACCTTGCGTTCGTCGGGATCCTTGGCGATGAGCGTGAGATAGGCCACCGCCTCCTCGTTCGATGCCGGATTTTCCTTGTCCGAACGAACCAGCCGGGTGGCGGTAGCGGCGAACGCTTCTCGACCACCTCGTTGATGGGGCCAGAACGAGTCCTCCACGAGCTTCGCTTTGGCCTCGATGTCGAGGCCGGTAAGGCAAAACGTCATCGAGTTTCGATAGCCCCCTTCGAGGTTGATGCACACCTTGGTCGTCGTTGGCGGCGGCTCACCCTCCACGCCATCGATACGAACGCGATCGGGGCCATCCATATGTACGCGTATGGAGTCGAAGCGCGTGGTTACATCGGGGTTTAAGTATCGAGTGCCCTGGATCTCGTAGAGCAGTTGGGCGGTGACGGTTCCGACGTCCACCCGCCCTCCGGTTCCCTCGTGTTTGGTGATGATCGACGAACCATCGGCGAAGACTTCGGCAATCGGAAAGCCGGGGTGAAACATGTCGGGGATTTCGGTGAAGAACGAATAGTTGCCACCCGTGGCCTGAGCGCCACATTCGATTACGTGACCGGCGACCACGGCTCCAGCGAGGGCATTCCAGTTGTCCTGCTTCCACCGGTGGTGCCAGGCCGCCGGACCGACAACGACGGCGGCGTCGGTCGCCCGTCCGGTGATCACAATGTCGGCCCCGCGGGTGAGGGCCTCCACGATTCCCCAGCCGCCGAGGTAGGCGTTGGCCGTGATCGCCGTGCGGTCCCCGAAGTCCTGATCGGTGTCCAGGTGACGAAACTGTTCGCCGGCGGCACGAAGATCGTTGATGCGGGGGAGGAGATCGTCGCCGGTGACCCAAGCGATCTTCGGGGCCAGTCCGAGGCGGTCGGCGACTTCACGAACGGCGTTTGCGCACGCCTTCGGGTCGAGCCCTCCGGCGTTGGCGACCACCTTGATGCCCCGGTCAAGACAGGTGCCCATCACGTGTTCCATTTGGGTGACGAAGGTGCGGGCGTAGCCACCGCCAGCCGGGGACTTCGACCGGGCGAGAATGAGCATGGTGAGCTCGGCCAGCCAATCCCCGGTCAGGACATCGATCGGCCCACCCTCAACCATCTCGCGAGCGGCCGACAGCCGGTCACCATAGAACCCGCTGCAGTTGGCAATGCGAAGACCACGTTCAGACATGGCTTGATCTGATCACAACGGCCGGTGACCACGCGGCACGCGTGTGGGGTGGGAGCGTCGTGGCCAGGACGACGTAGCCGCCCCACACGCGTTGGCTTACGGGGAGGCGCCGCTACGTTGGGGGTAGTGACTCGTGCTTTCGCTGTCCCCCGATCGTCTCGTTCCAGCGATCGCACGTTGGGAATCGCCGGCATCTGCTTCGCCGTCGTGGCTCTTTCGGCCGGCTCCACCATGGTCCGGTCCACCGGCGCGCCGGGCTCGGTGGTGGCGTTTTGGCGCCTTCTTATCGGGACAGTGTTGTGGCGCTCCATCATGTTCGCCACCAAGCAGAAGTTCACGTTCGAAACCCTGAAGCGCACATGGCTCCCGGGGCTGCTCTTCGGGCTCAACCTGTTGCTCTTCTTCACCGGTATCAACAAGACTCGTATCGCCAACGCCGAGTTCATCGGGACCCTCGCACCACTAATTATCGTCCCGGTTGCGGCCTTTCGTCTGGGGGAAAAGGTGAAGGGGCGCATTATCGGCGCCGGAGCCGCCGCCCTCGTGGGAGTGTCATTGATACTTCTCTTGGCTGACCGTCAGATCGTCGGGAGACACTCATGGTTCGGAGATCTTTTGTGCGTCGGGGCGGTAATTACCTGGTCGTCTTACCTGTTCAGCACCAAATCAGCCCGTCGCGAACTTGGCGTCGGGCCGTTCATGACCGGCATGAGCGCCGTTGCCACGCTCACCGTTTTACCGGTCGCGCTGAGCACCCACAGGATCGGCCAAATGTCCTCCAAGGGGTGGGTGCTGATCGCCATCATGTGCATCACTTCGGGCGTCGTGAGTCACGGCCTGCTGGCGTGGTCGCAGAAGGCGGTGCCGATTTCCACCCTGTCACTCCTGCAGCTTGCTCAACCCGGATTTGCCGTGGTGTGGGCTTGGCTGTTTCTCGACGAATCGGTCAACGCCGCCCAACTCGTCGGCATGGCCATCGTCCTGGCCGCGGTCGGAGTCGTTGCTCGTATATCGGCCCAGACCCGCACCGACGAAACCCTCCCGGTCGTGGGCGGATTGGCCGACACGCCCACCCTCGAAGGAGTCTCGCAATGACCGATGTGGTGGCGTGCGGCGCCGTGGTGTGGCGTCGGTCCGTCGATGGAACAGCCGGAACGGCCGGAACAACGGGAACAACGGGAACAACGGGAACAACTGAGGTGCTCGTCGTCCACCGACCTCGGTACGACGATTGGTCGTTCGCCAAGGGCAAGCTCGACGCCGGCGAAACGCTGGAGGAGTGCGCCCGCCGAGAGGTGATGGAGGAGACCGGCTTTGACGTCGAACTCGGCGCTGCGCTGCCGGACGTCACCTATACCGACCGTAAGGGTCGTCCCAAGATCGTGCACTACTGGGCCGCTCAAGTAGGTACAGATATCTCCGTTGCCTCGGTCGAATTTGTGGCCAACGACGAGGTCGACGAGATCCGCTGGCTCGTCCCCGAACATGCCCGCCTGCTCCTCTCCTACGAACGAGATGCCGAACTTCTCACTGCCTTCGCCGAGGCGATGGGGTGAACCGAAGGAGGCTCGTTCCCGTCACCCTGGCTGCCATCGCACTCACCGCGGCGGGCTGTTCGACGCCGGCTCGGCCCGATGTCACGGCTCCCCCCGCCGTTAGCGAGCGGCCGGGCGGATCGCCCCCGCCCGGCCCCGACCACGTGGTGGTGGCGTTCGATTCTCCCGGCGCTGACCCCCGCCCGCTGAAGGAAACTCCGATCGTCTTGACCGGTCCGACGACCCGCCTGGGCATGACCATCACCAACCTCTCGTATCGCGGGGTGGTCTGCGGCTTCACGTTTACCGGGAGCCGTCCGGCCTCGCCGGCCACGATCACTGTTTCCGGGACAGTGAAGGCCGGTTCGTTCACGTCCGGGGCGGTGTCGGTTGGCTGGACCGATGCGGGTGTGGTCGAGACCGGTGAGGTGAAGTCGAACAACGGCTGGAGCTTCTCCGCCGACGCGTACCCGAATCGGAACGGTTCCGGTTGGGCCGTCTCCATCGGCGCGGTGACGGGCGAGGGTGAGGACGTGATCCCCAAGGTGGCGTCGTGCACCCTGACCGCCACTCCCTCCGCCCCGTTCGTTCCGGCCAACGGGCCCGTCGGTTACTGGGCCGGGTTCGCGACCCGCTGAGTGCGAGGCGTTTTGGTGCGTCCGGTGATGAGCACGAGGATGGCTGCCGCGAACACGACTGCGGCCGTCCACTCGTTGATGCGCAAACCCCACAATCGACTCGCTTCATCGATACGAATACGTTCGATAAAGAAGCGTCCGAACGTGTAACCAGCCACATAAACGGCAAACATTCGTCCCGGTTTGAACAAATGGCCGAACTTCTTGTGGACCACGATGACCATGATTGCGACGATCACGTTCCAGATTGATTCGTAGAGAAAGGTCGGATGAAAAGTGGCGAATCCAGCGTACCCGGGCGGCCGTTTGTTCAGCGGGACTTCGAGCGCCCATGGCAGTGTCGTGGGGCGGCCGAACAACTCCACGTTGATCCAGTTCCCCCATCGGCCGATCGCCTGGGCGAAGGGAACGGCGGGGGCGGCGGCGTCGAGAATCCCCAGTACGTTCATGCCTCGACGCTTCCCAATCCACACGCCGGCCAGCGCGCCAAGCGCCACGCCACCCCAGATGCCGAGGCCACCATGCCAAATCGCCAGCGCCTCCCACCAACGTCCGCGAAAGCTTTTCCAGTCTGTGGCCACGTGATACATCCGCGCGCCGATCACCCCCGCCGGGAGCGCCCAGGTGGCGATCACCCCAATGTCGTTGGGCCCCCCGCCCGCCGCCCGCCATCGCTTGTCCGTGAGCCAGACGGCCACGAACATGCCCATGGCAATGAACATCCCGTAGCCATTGAGACGCAATGGCCCCAGATGAATCGAACCGTTTGAAGGACTCGGGATGTAGGCAAGAAACGATCGGGTGCCAACGAAAGAATGTGACACGAGCAGGGTTGAAACCACGGACGCGACCCTAGGAGACTGATTCGGGTGAGGTAGCCGCCTCGTAGGCTGGGGATGCATGGACCTCGTGGTGGCGCTCAGGCGAGCGGTGGGCGACGACGCGGTGCTCACGGAGGCGGATCGCCAGGCGTCGTTCGTGACGGACTGGACGGGTCGATTTTGCGGGACCACGCCCGCGGTGGTGCTGCCGTCGTCGACCGACGACGTGGCGGCGGTGATCAGCGTGTGCCGGGAGGCAAAGGCTCCCTGGGTTCCCCAGGGCGGCAACACCGGCCTCGTCGGTGGGGGAGTGCCGGTGGACGGCGAGGTGGTCGTCAGCATGCGGCGGTTGCGGGCTATCGGCCCGGTGGACGCCGCCGCCCTGCAGGTAAGCGTGGGGGCCGGGGTCACGTTGGCCGAACTCGACGCCCACCTCGCCCCGATGGGTCTTATGTACGGCATCGATTTCGGCGCTCGTGACTCGGCGACAATCGGCGGCACGATCGCCACCAATGCCGGCGGCACAGCCGTCGTTCTGTATGGCATGACCCGACACCAGGTGGTCGGCATCGAGGCGGTCCTGCCCAACGGAGAGGTGGTGTCACGCCTTGGCGGTTTGGTGAAGGACAACACCGGCTACGACCTCGCCGGTTTGTTGTGCGGAAGTGAGGGCACTCTGGGCATCATCACCGCAGCCCGTCTGCAATTGCGCAACCGGCCGACGGAACGGGCGACGGCGGCGTTCTCGGTGGCAACTATTGCCGACGCGCTGTTGCTGTTAGCTGAGCTTCGAGCGACGGTTGGCCTGGAGCAGTGCGAGATCATGCGGGCCGTTGATATCGCCGCGCTGGAGGACCTACGGGCGCTCGCTGGTCCGGCGGTGTGGCGAAGCGGCGACCCGTGGTGCATCCTCGCTGAGGTCGTGGGGCCAGACGCCGTGAGCCGCCTCGGCGCGGCCGTTGCCCGGGTCGAGGAACGTG
>JAYVSS010000259.1:0-3955 GCA_043775075.1 Acidimicrobiia bacterium | reverse complement strand
AGAGCGGCCGACCTCGGCGATGGCGTAACGCAATTCCCACACCTTGCGGGGTTCGGCCACCACGTCCAGCCGCTCGGCCGCCCTCTCTAGCCGCGACGCCTTGCCAGCTTGCTTTTCACTCGTTTCTGCTTTCGCTTTACGGCCAATTTTGTCTGGGTCCGCACCCTTCTTTTTCAACTCCGCACGCGATTTTCGTACTCCCTTATCGGCCCATTCCTTGGTTATTCGAGCCCGAGTGAGTAAATCCTTGCGACGATCGGCGTAGTCATCAAACGCTTCGCGCGCCCGACGCTGAGCCACTTCGCGCTGACGCAAATACGCGGTGTACCCGCCACCGAACCGCTGTACCCGTCGCTCAACGGCATCAATCTCGATGATGTCTGTGGTGACGGCCGCAAGAAAGGCTCGGTCGTGACTGACGACGAGCACGCCCGCCGGACGAGCGCGAAGTTCACCGACAAATCGTTCGAGTCGATCTAAACCGGCGAGGTCAAGATCGTTGGTTGGCTCGTCAAGACAGAACACGTCGAAGCGTGCCAGCAACAACGCAGCCAGTCCTACGCGCGCTTTCTCTCCTCCGCTTAATTCGTCGACGCGTGACGATACTGATACGGAACGATCCAACGAAACATCGGCCATCGCCGCCGGAACCCGATCATCGAGGTCTGCTCCGCCCAAGGCCAACCAGCGTTCGAGATCATCGCCGTAGCTCTCACCCAAGGCGGTCCCGGTGGCCAGAGCCGACGCCGAGGCCTCCATGGCCGCCAGTGCTTGCGCTACACCAGTGCGGCGGGCCAGCCATTGGCCGATCGTTTCTGTCGAAGACAGCGTCTCAATCTGCTGGGCGAGGTAACCAACCGTTGTCCCCGACGGGGCACGCGACACCGTGCCGTGCGTCGGCGGATCAAGCCCGGAAAGGACGCGGAGCAACGTGGTCTTTCCCGCTCCGTTCTGACCAACAAGACCAATGACCCGCCCGGGGGAAACGGTCATATCAATCCCTTCGGCGAGAACCACCGGTCCGTAGCCCAGCCCAACATCGGTGACAACTAACGACCCCATGCCTGCTTCCCTCCTGACGACCGAGCACAAAGCAAAACGAACCCGGGCAATGGCGCCAGGGATCGCCACCAGCGGGAGAACAACGTTCCCCCGCTCGGGCTCACCGGCGGCGAACTACTCGGCGTCGGTCTGCAGGACCTTGGCCACCGCAGCCACCTGCTGGCCGGCGTCCAGCGCCATGACTCGTACGCCGGTGCCTTCGCGCTGCTGCGAACTGATGTCACGCACCGCTTGGCGGTTCGTCACGCCGCCATCAGAAATCAGGAAAATCTCGTCTTCCATCTCCACGACGAACGCCGCCGCCAGATGACCCTTCTTGGCCGGGAGCTTGTACGAGATGACGCCCTGTCCACCACGACCCTGAACCGAAAAGCGCTCCACCTTCGTACGCTTTCCGAAGCCCTGATTGGTGATGAGGAGTATGTCTGTGGCATCGGAAACCGAATCACAACTGACGACGATGTCGTTGGTCTTCATCTTCATGCCACGCACGCCGGCGGCGGCGCGACCCATCGGACGCACGTCTTCCTCCGAGAACCGGATGCCCATTCCGAGTTTCGACACCATCAGAATGTGATCGGAACCGTTGGTTTGGATCACTCGAACGAGTTCGTCACCCTCACGCAGATTGATGGCAATGATGCCCGCCCGAAGCGACGAGTCATACTCACTCATCAACGTCTTCTTCACCTGTCCGAGCTTGGTGCAGAAGAACAGGTACCGATGGTCTTCATATGTGCGCGTATCAATAATGGCTTGAATCTTCTCGTCTGCAGCGAGAGGAAGCAGGTTCACGATCGCGGTGCCGCGAGCGGCGCGATCCTTCATCGGAATTTCGTGCGCTTTCAGGCGATAGACCCGACCACGAGTGGAGAAGAACAGCAGATAGGCGTGGGCGCTGGTGGAGATGATATCGGTGACATAGTCCTCATCACGCACCTTGGCGCCCTGAATCCCCCGCCCTCCGCGACCCTGGGTCCGGAAGGTGTCTGACGGCATCGCCTTGATGTACCCGACCTTGGAGAACGTGATGACGATCTCGGTATCTTCGATCAGGTCTTCCATGCTCAGGTCGCCCGGATCAAACGTGATGATCGATTTACGCGGCGTGGCGAACTGCTCGCGTACGGCACCCATCTCGGTCTTGATCACCGTGCGGAGCACAACGTCGTCGCCCAGGATTGCTTCCAAGCCACTGATGCGCTCGCGCAACTCCAGCAACTCGGCCTCAAGTTCGGCGCGACCAAGACGGGTCAGGCGCCCGAGCTGCATATCCAGGATGTAGTTCGCCTGGATCTCGGAAAACTCAAACGGCGCGGCCATCAACGCGGCACGGGCGGCGCCACGGTCCTCAGAGATACGAATCGCCGCAATGATTTGGTCGATGAGGTCAAGGGCCTTGACGAGACCCTCAACGATGTGAGCGCGATCGCGCGCCTTCTTGAGCCGATGCTCGGACCGGCGGGTGATGACCTCAATCTGATGATCGACGTAGTGGGTGAGCACCTGCAACAAGTTGAGCGACCGCGGCACGCCGTCGACCAGCGCCACGGTATTCACCGAGAACGTGGACTGCAGCGCCGTGTACTTGAACAGGTTGTTCATGACCACGTTGGAGTTCGCATCACGCTTGAGCTCAACGACGATGCGGGTTTTTCCCTTCGCCGATTCGTCCGTCGCATTGGAAATGCCAACGAGTTCGCCCGAGTCAACCAGCTCGCCGATGCGCTTCAGAATGCCGTCCGGACTGGCCTGATACGGAAGCTCGGTCACGACGATTTGCTCGCGGCCGCCCTTCAGCTCTTCGATCTCGGCCACGGCCCGCATCCGCACTGCGCCCTTGCCGGTTTTGTAGGCGTCGGCAATGCCAGACCGGCCGAGGATCAAGGCGCCGGTCGGGAAGTCCGGGCCCTTGATGAAACCCATCAGCTGTTCGATGGTCGCGTCGGGGTGATCGATCAAGAAGGTAGTGGCATCGATAACTTCGCCCAGATTGTGGGGAGGAATGTTCGTGGCCATACCTACGGCGATACCGGTAGAACCGTTCACCAAAAGGTTGGGGAACCGCGCCGGCAAGACCGATGGTTCTTCTTTGTCACCGGAGAAGTTGAGGGTGAAATCGACGGTCCCTTCGTCGATGTCGGCGAGCATCTGCATGGCCAGCGGGGCCAGGCGAGCTTCGGTGTATCGGTAGGCCGCCGCCGAAGCGTCGGGCGAACCAAAGTTGCCGTGACCGTCGATAAGCGGATGGCGCAGCGAAAACGACTGAGCCATCCGAACAAGCGCGTCGTATGCCGCCGTGTCTCCGTGGGGGTGGTAATTGCCGATAACTTCGCCCACGACCTTGGCGCACTTCACATGCGCCCGGTTCGGGGTGTACCCCTGGTCGAACATGGCCCACAGGATGCGACGATGCACTGGCTTGAGGCCGTCTCGCACGTCCGGAAGGGCGCGCGCCACAATGACTGACATCGCGTAGTCGAGGAAGGAACGCTCCATTTCCTCTTGGATCTCGATGGGTTCAACGTTGCTGAACTCCAACGGCAGTTCGGTGTTCGTCATGCGCAGATGTCCTTACGGCAAAGGGAAACGAAATGGTAGGCGTACGTTGTATATGTGCACATAGTGGTGGCACGCATCAAATATCGAGGAAGCGAACGTCGCCAGCATTTTGGACGATGAACTTCTTGCGGGCCTCCACGTCTTCGCCCATCAACACACTCATCACTTCATCGGCAATGGCCCCTTGCTCCACCGTGACCTGCAGGAGCGTGCGCTTTGATCGATCCATCGTGGTGTCGCCAAGTTCGTCGGCATCCATCTCTCCGAGACCCTTCAAGCGGTTGAACTCAAACTTCTTCGTCGGGTTGGCGTTGACGAATTCGTTCTTGGC
>JAYVSS010000258.1:0-4331 GCA_043775075.1 Acidimicrobiia bacterium | reverse complement strand
AGGTGTATCCGGCGCCATCGCGACAATCAGATGAACTTTCTAGTTTGCGGTTGCCGTGACCCTTGGCACTCGACGGTACGTGAGATGCGAAGCAAACTGCCCGAAGGATTCGCCCGAACGTTTCACGCTGCGCCGGGCGCGCATTGATGCTGAACGCAATGAGGAATCCACGAAACCACTGGGCCGCCGAGAAGGAATGTGGGGACTCCCAGCCATCGCATTCGTCTCTCGCGTGATAGCCCTCTCAAGGCGTTGGGGGAAACCGTGGGCGCAGCGGGTAGGCCACCGAAGGACTCGTCCTCGCAATTTGCGCTTATCGCCATCATCCTCTCCGGCCTGGCGCTCATCTTGATTCCCGTCGTCGTCGCCGTCGTCGTCTTTCGGTAACTCGAAAAAAATGAACTGCAGGCCCCAAGCGCGAGCCCGCTCAGGACTCGCGGCCGGCGGCGGCGAGGTCGGACAGCTCGCCCATAATTTTGGTGATGTCAAAATCCTTCGGGGTATAAATCGCCCGCACGCCCGCCGCCGTGAGAACAATCTGGTCATCTTCGGGAATGATCCCGCCCACCACGACAGGTGCATCCACTCCATAGGCGCGCAGACGATCCATCACCTCGGTCACCATGGTCATATGCGAGCCCGAAAGAATTGATAGACCAATCACGTCTGGGTCTTCATCACGAGCGGCCGCGGCAATCTGCTCGGGTGTGGATCGTATGCCCTCATAGATAACTTCCATACCGGCATCCCTTGCCGCCACGGCAATTTGTTCAGCACCGTTCGAGTGGCCGTCGAGCCCAGGCTTGGCCACCAGGATCCGCGGGGGTCCACCAGCCAGCGCTTTGTTCCGGGCGGCCAGTGCCACCATCGCGTCGGAACGACGGGCCACGCCACTCGCTCCCCCGACGCCGGTGGGCGCCCGAAACTCGCCGAACACTTCACGCAATGCCCCCGCCCACTCGCCGGTGGTCACGCCCGCATGAGCGGCAGCGATCGTTGCCGGCATCACATTGCTGGCGGACTCGGCAGCGCGGCGCACGGCGTCCAGCGCCGCGCTGGCCACTGCCTCATCGCGTGAAGCGCGCCAGACGGCAATGTCGGCAATGGCCTCGGCCTCGACCGCTGGATCGACTTTGAGGATGCTTTCCGCGCCGCCGAGCGGTGATTCAGTCGTCTCGGTAAACCGGTTCACGCCGACGACGATCAAATCGCCGCTCTCGATTCGGCGCGTACGCTCCGTATGTGAACGTACTAAGCGAACCTTCAGTTCGTCGATAGCGGAGAATGCTCCGCCCAGCGAGAGCACATCGTCCAACTCGCTTTGAGCGGCTTCGACCATCTCCGCCACTTTGCGCTCCACAACCACCGAGCCCGTGAACAAGTCGTCGTATTCAAGAAGGTCAGATTCGAAGGCAAGGATCTGTTGCATGCGCAGCGACCATTGCTGATCCCACGGACGAGGAAGGCCGAGCGCCTCGTTCCACGCCGGCAGCTGCACGGCCCGAGCGCGCGCGTCGCGAGAGAGCGTCACGCCCAACATCTCCAAAACGATGCGGGGAACGTTGTTCTCGGGCTGCGCTTCCGTGAGGCCGAGTGAGTTGACCTGCAGGCCGTAGCGAAACCGGGTGTACTTCAAATTGGTGACGCCGTAGCGATCGCTACAAATGCGCTCCCACATCTGTGTGAACGCCCGCATCTTGCACATTTCCTCGACAAACCGAATGCCGGCGTTGACAAAGAACGAAATACGTCCGACCGTCTCGGCGAATTCCGAGTCTTCGAGCTGCCCGGAAGCGCGGACGGCATCGAGCACATCGATGGCGGTGGCAAGGGCGTAGGCCAACTCCTGGGTCGGGGTGGCTCCGGCTTCCTGGAGGTGATAGCTGCACACATTGATCGGATTCCACTTCGGCACATGACGCACGGTGTGAGCAACCATGTCCACAATGAGGCGACGAGAGGGTGCCGGCGGATAGATGTACGTGCCCCGAGAGAGGTATTCCTTGACGATGTCGTTTTGCGTGGTCCCCTGCAATACCGCGGGGTCCACGCCGCGCTCCTCGGCGTGGGCGATATAGAGACCGAGCATCCACGCCGCCGTGGCGTTGATGGTCATCGACGTATTCATCTTCTCGATCGGAATATCGGCAAACAATTCGCGCATATGGCCGAGGTGAGCCACCGGCACCCCCACCTTGCCGACTTCGCCGCGCGCCGCCACGGCGTCTGGGTCATAGCCGGTTTGCGTGGGCAGATCGAAGGCGACGGAGAGACCCGTCTGACCCTTCGCCAGGTTCATCCGGTAGAGCGCATTGGACGCCCGGGCCGTGGAATGACCTGAGTACGTCCGCATTACCCACGGTTGGTCACGTTCACGCATGGGACGATTCTCCCCGATGACCCGCCAGTTCGAAGAATCGGCCCTACCCGACGGATGCAATCATGGCCACGATCGCTGCCGTCAGGGATACCAAATCGTCTGGTGCAAGTTCGATTTCCAGGCCCCGACGTCCGGCAGATACGAACACCGTGTCGTGCAAGAACACGGATTCATCCACCACGGTGGACAATGCCCGACGTTGACCGAGCGGAGAAATCCCCCCCACCACGTAGCCCGACGAGCGCTCGGCGTCGGCCACTGCGGCCATCTCCGCCCGCTTCACTCCAAGCGCCGCGGCAAGTAGTTTGAGATCGAGCTGACAATCCACCGGCACAATCCCAACCACCAGCTCCGCTCGACGCCCCCGATCGATGTTTGCAACGAGGGTTTTGAAGACGCGCATCATCGAAACACCGAGCGCCTCGGCGACCTCCAACCCGTAGGAGGTGGACTGTGGATCATGGGTGTATTCGTGCACGGTATGTGGCACGCCTGCGGCGGACGTCGCCACGGTGGCCGGGGTCGATCGACCGCTCACGCGCAAGAACCGGTCCGCCGGCAGCTACGAAACGAGCGCGGCGCGCAAATCAGCGTCGAGACCCGGAGCGCGCATACGACTTGCGGTAGCGGCCAGGTCTCCTCTCGCCTCGGCCGATCCGGCCCAGGCCTGAGCCCGGCTCACCAGGGCGCCGGCGAGGCCGCCAACAGTTGTTGGTTCAATCACCATGTCGAGATGGCCGCGACGAATTTGGCATTCGGCCAAGACCGCTTCGGCCGCGAGCCGGGGAAGGCGGCGGCCCGAGCGATTCGCCGATTCGATCACGTCCCGGGCCAGAGCGTCGGCTCCCTCCAAGTCGCCCACGATGGCCAGCCCGGCCGCCACCGGCACCAATCCCACGATGGCCTGATGATGCCCGAGTCCATTGCGTAGCGGAACAAACCCCGCCTCCACCAGTTCACTGAATCGACCTTCGAACAGCGCCGTTTCCATCTGGATGACCGCAGCCAATGACGTGAATGGATCAACTTCTTCGAACCGCCGAAATGGCCGGCCCGGATCGATCGACGCCTCCACTGCGTTGAGCAGCGCCCGCTCACCGGCCGTCTCGTGCTGGCTGATCTCGCGAGCTTCGTCGACGGCCACCCGGGCGGCAATGAAGTCTCCCTGATTGCGGGCGAGGTTGGCCTTCAGACACAGCCCCTGAAACGTGGAGTCGATCCAGCCCAGTTGGCGGGCGAGATCAAGCTGTTCGTCGATCCAGTTCTGCGCCAGCGCAGTTTCCGCCGGTCCTCCAAGACGGCTCGTCAGGTAGTGATGCCATTGCAACGACGTGAGCGCCCCGAGGTGACGGGTTCGATCACCGAGCTCGATCGCGTAGGCCAGCCCATCGTGGAGCCAGTTTTCGACATCGGGATGATCGGGCCGCACCAGGGCCCGGAAACTCACCGTGGCCAACTCACCGTCGCGATCACCGGAGTCAAGAAATAACTTAAGCGCACGTACTAATGCGTCGTCGGCTTCGTTCATCCGACCGGCCATGAAGAGGGCGACGCCGCGATTGGAGTGTGACCATCCCTCCTTGGCATGATCGCCAACGTCGCGCCAACGCAACGCCGCGTCGTCGAAGCCAGCGAGCGCAGCTTCGTTATCGGAATCGACTAGAGCGTTGGCGCGAACGAGCACTCGTTCTGCGTCCAAACGATCATCGCCACTCGGATCGGGGAACAGCGTGAGCAGCCGAAGCGCTTCGGTCGTGTCGATGTCGCCGAGCAACGACGCCAACCGCAGCAGGGCCGACGGATCACGATGTCCAAAATCGATCGACCGTCGAAGCGACGCAATACCTTCCGGCCGACGCGACTGTTCAAGGGCATCGAGCCCGGCCAACGCCAGGGCGGTGGCTGCTCGCCGCCGCAAGCCGTCGTCGTCCGTGGCGTGCTCGCTCGCCCG
>JAYVSS010000257.1:0-2380 GCA_043775075.1 Acidimicrobiia bacterium | reverse complement strand
AAACGGGAACCAGACCAGGAAATCATCGCTGCCGCCCCGCAGCTTGGCGCCTTTCTCGACGGCACCGAAGCCGGGGTGCACTTCGAGCGCGTGCAGGAGGGCCTTCGGTCGATCAACGTGCCGTTTGTCTTGGAACCCCGCCTGGTGCGAGGTCTCGACTACTACACGCATACCCTGTTCGAGTTTGCCTCCGATGCGCTGGAGACTGCCCAGAACGCCATCGGGGGCGGCGGGCATTACAACGATCTGGTGGAGCAGCTCGGCGGCCCATCCACTCCGGGAATCGGTTTCGCCCTCGGTATTGACCGGCTGCTGATGGCGTGCGATCGCGAGGGCGTGTTCGGCGCACCCGCGTCATCGGCCGATGTTTTCGTCGTCGACACCACCGGCGGGGGCGAAGCGACCCAACTCGTGGCCGAACTACGGCGGGCCGGCATTGCCGCCGAGCGGGCCTTCGATGCCAGGTCCATGAAGTCCCAGATGAAGTCGGCCGACCGTTCCGGCGCCCGTATCGCGCTGATCGTCGGGACCGACGAGGTAGCCGACGGGGTGGTCACGGCGAAGGCCCTGCGCGGTGACGGAGCCCAGGAACGCGTCCCCCGCGCTGATCTCCTCCGTTACCTTCAGCCGTAAGTGGCCGGGGTGAGCCCGATTTGATCCGGCTCCAGTGATGGGGAGCGGAATTGGTCGGGGATTGATGGCGTGGTCGACCAGAATTGACGGCCGTGACAACGCCACCTGCAGCCACCGCCACTTCCGCCTTGCCCAGCCCGGCCCGGGCCCGGGGGATGCGCTCTGATTACTGTGGCGATCTTCGTTTGGATGACGCTGGACGCGTCGTCACAATCTGCGGGTGGGTGTCGACCCGTCGTGAGCACAGCACCCACCTGGCCTTCGTCGATGTCCGTGATCGCAGCGGCATGATCCAGTGTGTGGTGGACGGTGCCGCGGATCTCCGCAGTGAGTATGTCGTGCGGGTGACAGGCACGGTTACGGCCCGGTCCGATGACACCGTCAACGAAAAACTCGATACCGGGGCGATCGAGCTCAAGAACTGCACCGTCGAAATTCTCAACTCCGCCGAGCCGCCGGTGTTCCCCGTGGTGGAGCGTGAGGGTGCCCCGACGGTGGACGAGAACCTGCGCCTGAAGCACCGGTACCTCGACCTTCGTCGCGAACGAATGCAGCGCAACCTGCGGTTGCGGTCGAAAGTCAACGCTGCTATCCGCCGTTCGATGGACGAGCAAGGCTTTACCGAGATCGAAACGCCGATGCTGATGCCGTCCACACCGGAAGGGGCGCGTGAGTTCGTCGTTCCGTCACGGTTGTCGCCGGGTTCGTTCTACGCCCTGCCGCAAAGTCCGCAGTTGTTCAAGCAGCTTCTGATGGTCGCTGGGGCCGATCGATATTTCCAGATCGCCCGCTGTATGCGCGATGAAGATCTGCGCGCTGATCGTCAGTTCGAGTTCACCCAAATGGACGCCGAGATGAGCTTCGTCACTCAGGACGATGTGCTCGATTGCATCTCCGAGTCCGTGCTCGCCGCCGCTGAAGCCGTCACCGGATCGCGTCCGATGACAACGATCCCGCGGATGACGTGGACCCAGGCAATGGAGGAGTACGGCTCCGACAAGCCCGATGCGCGGTTCGACCTGAAGCTCGTGGAACTCACTCACGTTTTCGCCGGAACCGAGGCGAAAGTGTTCCAGGCTGCGTCGGTCAAGGGTCTGCGGTTACCTGGCGGGGCGGAGCTTTCTCGTGGACGAATCGATGGTTTGACCGAGTTCGTCAAACGGCTCGGCGCCAAGGGTCTGGCCTGGTTCAAAGTGAAGTCCGTGGGCGAGGCAGCCGAAGTGGAAGGACCGGTGGCCAAGTTCATGTCGGCGGCCGAGCTCTCGGCGGTGTTGACGACAATGCATGCCGAAGCGGGCGACCTTCTGTTCTTCCAGGCGGGCGAGAAGGATCCGGTGCGAACGGTGCTCGGCGCATTACGCCTGGAGCTGGGCAAGCCGCCGATAAGCGAGGGACTGAGCTTCCTGTGGATCGTCGATTTTCCGATGTTCCACGGTGCCACGGACGCCGGGAACCCGATCCCCGCGCACCATCCGTTCACCCATCCCCACGTGGACGACGTGGAGAAGCTGGAGACGGATCCCTTCGGAGTGCGGGCCCAGGCCTATGACCTCACGCTCAATGGCTGGGAGCTCGGCTCGGGCTCGATCCGGATTCATAAGCCGGAACTGCAAGCTCGAATCTTCCGGGTACTCGGTATTTCCGATGAGGAGGCGCAGCGCAAGTTTGGCTTCTTCCTCAACCCGTTCAAGTACGGCGCTCCCCCCCACGGCGGGTTTGCGTACGGCATCGATCGCCTCGTGGCGAT
>JAYVSS010000256.1:0-2192 GCA_043775075.1 Acidimicrobiia bacterium | reverse complement strand
CCACGAACACCGGGTTCGGCAATCGAATGTCATTCCACGCCAGGTTGGCCTGGGCATTCTGGGTAAGGTCACTCACGCTCATGCCGGTGACCAAGGCGACCGTGAACGTCGAGTTCACCAGTGGTACTCCGAAGATGCCGCCCTCCGAGTAGTGATTGTTGAAATGCAGCTGGTTGGTATTCAGCGTGAGGTTGGTGAACCAAATGTTGTCGGCCTCACAAATCGTGCGACCGAGCGGGTGTCGGTACACATCGCCGACAGTGAAGTCTTCGAAACAACGGCCCGTCCAGCCAGGCTTCACGGTCGGTTCGGGCAGATCGTCCATGCGAGAGGAATCTATCGGCACAGGCCCACATCCCCAAGCGCGTATGTTGGCAGACCGTGTCCATCGAGAGCTACCGCGGTCTTTGTCTGCAGGTGTCGTGCGCGACCGTCAACGGCGCGCCGACGGAGGCCGACGCTCGAGCCACGATGAACCAGACCATTGCCCGCCTGGATCGTCAGGTCGGCGCGTCAAAAGGTTTCGCCGGGTCCGACGTGAAGCTGGTCGTGCTCCCCGAATACTTCCTCACCGGCTTCCCCATGGGTGAACAGTTGCCGGTGTGGGCGGCGAGGGCAGCATGCGAGCCCGATGGCCACGAAGAGGAGCGTCTCGGGGCGATCGCCCAACGACACGGCGTCTACCTCTCGGGAAACATCTACGAGTCCGACCCCGCATTCCCCGGGCTCTATCTACAGGCCTCGCTCATCTGGGGACCAAATGGCGACGTGGTCCTCCGTTATCGCCGGCTCCATTCGCTCTTCGCTCCGACCCCCCACGACCTGTGGGATCGGTACGTCGATACCTACGGCGTCGACGCTCTCTTCCCAGTAATTGACACACCGCTTGGCCATCTCGCCTGTGTGGCCAGCGAAGAGATTTTGTTTCCGGAACTTTCACGCGCGCTTACGATGCGCGGGGCCGAAGTCTTGTTGCATTCCACATCCGAAGTGGGCTCCCCCCGCCAGACCCCGAAGGACATCGGCAAGCTCGCCCGGGCAATCGAGAATCTCGCCTTTATCGTGTCGGCCAATTCCGCGTCGATCACGGGCACCGATATTCCGGCGGCATCCACGGACGGGAAGAGCCAGATCGTTGACTTCAACGGACGAGTCCTCGTCGAGGCGGGCACCGGTGAGTCAATGGTGGCCAACGCTGAGATCGACATTGAAGCGCTCCGACGTGCTCGACGGCGTCCGGGAATGCCCAACCTCGTGGCCCGCAATCGGTTTGAGTTATGGGCCGGCGAATATGCCCGGGCGGTCACGCTCGGTCTCGGACATCCGGCCGGCAACATCGATCCTGACGCCGTGCCGGATCGGTCGCATTTCATACGTGCGCATAGCGCTGTGATCGAGCGATTGCAGCAGGCAGGAGTGGTGTCATGAGCACCGCTATCGAATTACGCAATCCTCGAACCGGCGAGTCAGACGGCTGTCTCCCGGCGACGACGTCCGATGAACTGGAACAAGCCGCCCACCGCCTTCGGGCGGCGCAACCGGCGTGGGACGCCCTGGGTGTCGACGGTCGCGCGGCGGTCCTGATGAGCTGGAAAGACGCATGCGCGGCCCGAGGTGATTCCATCATCGAAGTGCTCGCCGCTGACACCGGCCGCATGCGAGAAAGCATTCAGGAGTTCGACGCATTCCTCGGCACGATCGATCGATGGGCCACTCTCGCCCCCAAGTTGCTCGGCCAGTCACGACGCTTCACCAGCACGCTTGGGTTCATCGACATCGACAAGAACCTGCGGCCGTATCAGCTGGCCGGAATCATCAGCCCGTGGAACTTTCCCCTCGTGTTGTCCACCATTGACATGCTTCCGGCCGTCATGGCGGGAAGCGCCGTGCTGTTGAAGCCGAGCGAGGTGACTCCGCGGTTCGTCGCCCCGTTGCAAGCATCGTTGGCCGACGTGCCCGAGTTGGCGTCGGTCTTCAAAATTGTGCTCGGCGATGGAACCGTAGGCGCGCAGATGATCGACCTGATTGACCTCATCTGCTTCACCGGGAGTGTTCCCACCGGACGCAAAGTCGGGGCGATGGCCGCGGCCAAGTTCATTCCAGCGTTCCTGGAACTCGGCGGCAAAGACCCGGCGATCGTGCTGGCTGGAGCCGACATCGATCACGCCACCACGGCACTGCTGTGGGGGGCG
>JAYVSS010000255.1:0-4540 GCA_043775075.1 Acidimicrobiia bacterium | reverse complement strand
AGTTTCTCAAAGAGGGCGCGGCGATCGAGGACTTTGCTAAGCCTGACCGGATCGTGATTGGCGTGGATTCCGACCGGGCGATGGCCGTGCTTGAGCGGGTCTATCGTCCCTTTCTCTTGAACGGTAGACCGGTTCTATTCATGGATATTCCCTCAGCAGAGATCACGAAATATGCGGCAAATGCTATGCTGGCAACCCGCATTAGTTTCATGAATCAGATGGCTGAGCTCTGTGAGACCGTGGGGGCCGACGTTAATATGGTGCGCCGTGGAATTGGAAGTGACCCGCGAATCGGGTCGTCGTTTCTGTACGCCGGGGCGGGATACGGTGGGTCCTGCTTTCCCAAGGACGTGCGGGCGCTGAGCACCACGATGAAGTCATTGGGTATTCCCGCCGGTTTGCTCGACGAGGTCGAGGCGATCAACACTCGCCAGAAGGCGCGGGTGTTCGACAAGGTCTGTCAAAGCGTCGGCCGCCCGATCGACGGCTCGTTGGCCGGAATTACCGTCGGCGTATGGGGTATTGCGTTCAAGCCGAATACCGACGATGTCCGCGATGCACCGGCGCTCGAGGTGATTGCCAGGATCGTCGCCGCTGGTGGTCATGTGCGCGCATACGATCCCGTGGCGGCGATTCCTCCGGCCTTGGCGGAAGGTGTGACGGTGTGCGATGTGCCCGTTGAGGCCGCCCGCGGAGCCGATGTGCTGGTGCTGTTGACCGAGTGGTCGGAGTTCCGTTCGCCCGACTTCGACGAGCTCGGCGCCGTGATGTCCGCCAGGCGCATCGTGGATGGGCGCAATGTCCTCAGCGTGGAAGACGCCAACGACGCCGGCTTCACCATCGTCAGCATCGGCACTCCTCAGGCGCTTTAGTTCCGACGGAATTGCACGACTATTGCTGTCCAGAAGCTTTGGCTGGATGGCTTTTTTCACTACTGTCGATCGGTAATGCGTGATCGACGGAATAGCTTGCCCACAGCCCTTGCCAGGGAAGCGTCGACCTTTTGGACGCGAGCGTTAAGAGATGGAGATGGGGTGAGATGGGCAGCTGTCCGGCGATGTCGCGAACTTCTCGGGATCGAGGATCTTGAGCGCGTTATCGCTAGCTCCACGCAAATCGCTCCCGTCATCGTGGAGAGGGGTGCCGACGAATTCGCTGGCAAGTTTGATTCGCTGACGAAAGCCGTAGAGACGTTGCGGAGGGACCTTGAAGCAGCGGGCGAAAGGGAGTTGTTCACCGAATGGGTGGCAAGCGTGCCCTTGGTTCGACAACCGCTGGTCTCCATTGTGCTCGCCACACTTGGTGAGCGTGAGGCAACGCTGACGCAGGCTTTGCAGTCGATCGTTGATCAGCGATACGAGAACTTCCAGGTAGTGGTCGTGGCTCCGGCAGGTTTTTTGCTCCCGTCAAAATTCGCAGCAGATGGCCGCTTTGTGGTTGTTGTTGGAGAGCGCAACCGCCTTGGGCGAGCTCGGAACTTGGGTCTGGCCTCTTGTTCTGGGGAGTTTGTTACGTATGCGGACGACGACAACGCGATGGGTCCGAACTGGCTTCGGGCGATCGTATGGGCGTTCACGACGGACTCCGAGGTCGACGTTGTCTATGGTGCACGGCTGCATGAGCGCGTTGGTGTCGAGAACGCATCGGACCCCGCCTTCTGGTGGTTTGAGCGGGTATGGGACCCGGCAGTGTTGCAGGATTTCAATCCGATCGACACGCAGGTTCTTGGTCACCGCGCCGGCCTGGCCGAGGCCGTCTGGGGCGAGGAACTGCCAAGTTGTGAAGATTGGGATCTCGCTATCCGGCTTACTGCCTCTGGTCGCGTTCGGCCATTGCCTGTTCGGGCCTGCACCTACACAACGAATTCTCCCGGTCGAATCACGGAGCAACTAAACACCCCCGAAGTTCGTGATGAAGTCCGACGACGGGCAAAGGCTTCACGGCGACTGAGGTTGCTTTCGATAACGCACTCATTTCCGCGGAGTACTGAGTACTACGTGGAAAGCGAACTCGAAGCATTGCGGCCCCGATTCGAGATTGCCTTGGCAAACGAATACGAACCATTTCCCGGAGTGGTCAGTTCGTTTCCCTATCTCGGATCTATTGAGCAGGGGATTGACTTGCACCGCCCGGACCTTGTCTTGTTTCATTATGCCGATGTGGCGTTGCGAAATCGTGACAAATTGATCGATCTCGGGATTCCGTATGCGGTACGAATTCACTCCTACGACGCGCAACTTGCCAGAACCAATCCGTTCGGGGATGACCCGCTCTTCTTGGGGTGCTGGGCATACGCCTGTGATGCGAAAGAGATCCGTCGCGGCTTCGAGCTTCCCAGCCTCGTTCACGATGCACATACGTGGCCACAGTCCTTCGGTGGGCGGAGCGGAGTCGTCTACGCATCCTCGTGCCTACCGAAAAGGGACTGGCAAGTGGTGGAGGAAGTCATGCGGGGATTGGTAGGAATGGAGCGGTCCATGTTTCTTGGGACGTGCCACGGAAACGAGGAACTTCCTCAGCAAATTGTCGATCAGTTTCGACAAGCTGACCCGCGAATCGCCGTCACACGTGACATACCGAACGTGGATGTATTGCGGTCCATGACCCTGGCGTCAGCGGTGTTCTATTCGCCCTCATCAAACCATCGAATCGGAAACCCTCGTTCGATCGTCGAGGCGTGGATCACCGGGGCCATTCCTCTCCTCCCGGATAGCGACGATGCCCGTTTCTTTGCCGGCGATCATGCCCGCTATTACACAGATGCGCGCCAGGCGATTGAACTCATTAAAGCGCTTAATGAGCCTGGGCAGGATCTTCAAAAAGAACGACTTGCAAACATGAACTTTGCTCTCGAAAACTTTGCTGCTGCCAAACTTCTGAACCGATTCGCCGATCAACTCCGTCAAGAGTTCACGAAGTGGGAGCACAGCAATGCGTGATGTGCCACGTGTTGCGATTGTTATTACCTCATTCAATGATGGACGATTCCTCACAGAATCAGTTGGGAGTGCGTTTGACGTGCAAGCGTTTTCCAACGGTGAAGCAGACGTGAGCATCGTCGTCGCCGATGATGGCAGCACGGAGCGCCGAACCGTCGATGTGCTCGACCGGTTGGAGCGTACGGGAGTCAAGGTGGTGCGGGGTGTTCACGGAGGTCCAGGTTCGATTCGAAACGCCGCGCTTGGGTTGGTCGAAGCCGATTGGTTCATCCCCCTTGATTCCGACAATCGTCTCTCTCCTTCGATACTTCGTGACCTCATGCCGTCACGGCCCGAGTCGGGGAGGACAGGCGCGATTTATGGCGATGCCATGCGGTTTGGCGAAGCGCACGGTCGCTGGAAGATGGGTCCGACCGACTCGGAGAAACTTCGCCTTGAGAACCACATCGACTCGTGCGCTCTCGTCAACCGAGCGGCGTGGGCGAGCGTTGGCGGGTATACCGAGTCGGATTGGGGCCTTGAGGATTGGGATCTATGGCTGAGGTTTTTAGGAATTGGCCTCGACCTCGTGTACGTCCCGACAGTCGCATTCCACTATCGAGTCCGTTCAGACTCGCTGATCCATTCCCGGGGGGCCCGGCGAGGGGTTTTTAACCGTCCGCGACTCGGGGTGTCAACGGCCACTCGTTATCAGTCATGACCGAGCGGTCTGGATCCCGGGCCCTGACTTTGTTGACTTGGCCGTCGTGACGGTGGCGAGCGCATCGTTGACGGCCGCAACGTCCTCAGCCTCGAGGACGCCACTGACGCCGGCTTCTCCTTGTCAGAATCGACGCGGCCCCAGGCGTTCTAGCTTTGGGGGTTTCGAGACCATTCGCCGGAAAGCGTGACAACGCCGTCCGTTCCTCGATCGACTCCCGGCGATACGTCAAACCGAAATGCCTGCCGAAACTGGTCATAGATGTGGGCATTGGTCGTGTCCGTTATGTCGCTTCGAATGATGAAGCTCGCAGGCAGAAGCGCCAGCGATGCGATTCGAAAATCCACGTAGCCAGGTCCGTTCACAGTACCGAGCGAGGTAAGCCCTATCTTTGTTGAGGACCCGGTAACGACTACTCCGTCTGTGCGAGAGATTGTGAGACCGACGACTGGTTCATTGATTGATGTTTCTGCAAACCATGACGCCCGAATTGTGACTGGATCGCCGGTTCGGACGCGATCAATACTCTTGCCGTTCGAGTCGAGGATTTCGACTCTTTCGATGCGGATCTCTCCAGAGCCGATCCGCTCGGCTGATCCCCCAGTCGGCGTGCCAGCCGCCGCTTGTCCGGTCGATTCGAGGTAGGCATCCACCACGTCGTTTACTGGACCGAGTCTGGCTAGTTCGCCGTGGTGAATCCAGGCGGCACGGTCACACAATGTCCGGAGTGTTCCTAACCCGTGTGACACGATCACGACGGTCTTCCCGCTCGTGCGAAACTCATAGATCTTTTCCATGCAGCGGCGTTGAAATTGCTCATCGCCAACGGCCAAGACTTCATCGATCAGCAGAACGTCTGGGTCCACGTTGATCATGACCGAGAAGCCGAGACGCGCATACA
>JAYVSS010000254.1:0-3047 GCA_043775075.1 Acidimicrobiia bacterium | reverse complement strand
ATCGACAACTATGTCATCACCGGTTTCGGCGGGTTTGTGACGATGGTCAACGATATTGGTGGCATCAACGTGCTGGTTGATCCGGCGATGAATGATCCCTATTCGGGCGCCACGTTTTCCAAAGGTTGGTTCGCGATGAATGGCGAAGCGGCATTGGCCTTTTCCCGCAACCGCAAAGGGGTGACGAACGGCGACTTCACCCGCTCGTACAACCAGGGATCGTTGCTGCTCTATACCCTGGCCAAATTGCGTGAAGAAGTAAGCGACGCACCGAGCCTGGTGAAGTGGATCAAAATTCTTCAGTCCAACTCCAAGACCAATATCAAGCCCACAGACATGTTGGTCCTGGCGCAGATCGCTCGAAGCATCGATCCTTCGAATATGCAGAACGTGGTCCTGGCGGGCAAAAACGTGAAGTTGGGCTCGGGCAAGAAAGCCCAGGATGCGATTCGTCTCAATCCCGGCTATGTCGGCTTCTTCGCTGATATCAGCCACGACGCCGTCAACGACGGACGCTGACTCGCTTTTGCGCCGAAGCAACGAGCCGTCCATCCGGGCGGCTCGTGTCGTTTTTACGCGGGGTTGGTGGGTTAGGGCGTCCGGCGATTCAGCCGAAATAGCGGAACACCAACTCCGCCACGCAGCTCGGCTTCTTGGCTCCTTCGACTTCAAACGTGGCTTCGATCGTCACCTGTTTGCCGCCGGGCACGTCTTCAACGCTGAGGAGCTTGCCGCCGAGGCGCAGGTTTGACCCCACCGGTACCGGCGAAGGGAAGCGGACCTTGTTCGTTCCGTAGTTCACCCCCATCTTCACGCCATCGACGTGAAGAACCTGGCCGAGCAGCACGGGAGCAAGTGAGAGGGTCAAATAGCCGTGGGCTATCGGGGCTCCGAACGGCCCGGCCTTGGCCCGGTCCACGTCGATATGGATCCACTGATGATCCCCGGTGGCGTCGGCGAACAGATTGACCTGCTCCTGGGTGACGGTGTGCCAGTCCGAGTACCCGAGGTGCTCGCCTACGTGGGTGCCAATGGAATCGAATGCAATCTTGACCATGCTCAACCGTAGAGACTCGCCAGCTCATCCGTCGAAACGGGTCGCGCCTGGACCATGCTCAACCGTAGAGACTCGCCAGCTCATCCGTCGAAACGGGTCGCGCCTGGTCGGGTCAGTCGGCCCGCGCCGCCACATGGCTTGCCCGCAACTGGCCGCAGGCGGCGTCGATGCCCGTTCCCCGGTTTTGGCGGATGGTGGCGTTGACCCCGGAGTCCACGAGGTAATCGCGAAACGCCAGAACCCCGGCGCGATCGGTCCCGACGGTGGGGTACCCCGGGGTTGGATTGAGGGGAATGAGGTTGACATGGGCGCGTAGTGCTCGGGCGTAGTCGGCAAGCTCGGCGGCGTCGTTTGGACGATCGTTAGTACCGGCGATGAGGGCCCACTCAAACGACAGGCGTCGGCCCGTGGCGTTGACGTACTCGGCACACGCATCGGCCAAATCGTCCAGCGGATAGGTGCGATTGATCGGAACGAGTTCGTTGCGCAACGTGTCGTTGGCGGCGTGGAGCGATACCGCAAGGTTGACGGGGAGATCCTCGGCGGCAAGGCGTCGAATACCCGGGATCAGCCCGACGGTGGAGATTGTCAAGTGGCGGGCGGAGAGGCCGAGGTCGCCATGCAGCCGCTCTACCGCTGCCCATACGGCGTTGTAGTTCGCCATCGGCTCGCCCATTCCCATGAACACCACGTTGGACAACCGGCGCCCATCGTCAGCGGCGCGTCGCCGCGCCCGCACGACCTGCTCCACGATCTCGCCCACCGAGAGATGGCGCTCGAAACCCCCCTGACCGGTGGCACAGAATCCGCACCCCATGGCGCAACCGGCTTGCGACGAAATGCAGACAGTGGACCGGTCCTCGTAGTGCATGAGTACCGTCTCGATCTCGGCTCCTCCATGGAGGCGCCACAACCACTTGACCGTCGTCGCGCCTTCGTCGGCCGACTCATGGACACAGCTCAGCGCTGGCGCCAGGGTCGGCTCGTCGGCCAATTTGGCCCGCAGCTCCTTTGACAGCGTGGTCAGCTCGTCGAGGTCTTTGCCCTGGTCATAGAGTCCCTCCCAGATTTGACGGGCCCGATACGCCGGCTCGCCCGGGAGGAGGTCGGCCACATCCGACGGACCCAGGTCGAAGCGGAACTTCGGGGCCGGCGGTCGGGGCGTTCGCCCGATCGCTACAGGTACTGAATCGGCCGTTTCCATCTCGTTAACGGTTCCGGTTGACAAAGGCAAGAGCGGCCAACACGGCACCGGCCACCAGCACGACGGCAATCAGTGTCACGCCATACGAGGATACGAGGTGTGCAGCGGCCGCCGCGTCAGTCCGAATCGGCGGGTAAACGAAGCGTGGCGTAGGCGCGATTCACGTGATTGCGCCGAAAGCCCAGCTTGTCGTAGAGCGACACCGCGGCGAGATTATCTGCGTCCACGTAGAGCATCCCGGTGGTGATGCCCCGGTTGGCAAGCGAAGTAAGGCCGGCGACGGTGAGTTTGCGTCCGAGCCCATGACCGCCGAAGTCGGGATCGACGGCGATCACATAAATCTCGCCCATCGGCACCGGGTCGGTGTGAACCTTGGTCCAACAGAAGCCGACGAGTTTACCGTCGAGTTCGTGGAGGAGGAATCCTTGGGGATCGAACCACGGCTCGCTCTCCCGCCGGGTCAACGCTTCAACGGTCCATCCGCCCTGCTCAGGGTGCCAGGCGAACGCCCGGTTGTTGACCGCGACCCATGCCGCTTCATCTTGACCGGGCGCAAACGGGCGCGTCGCCAGGTCCGTGTGTTCGGCCAACGGAAGATCGATGCGCATCTGCAACAGATCGCGGCTTCGACTGAAGCCGTATCGGGCGGTGAGCTGGTCGTGCGCGGCGCTTGGGTGAGACACCCAGTAATGCACGGGCCCGCCGCCATTGCGGTCCACAAATTCGAGTGCATGCTCGATAAGCGCGCATATGTCATCGGTGGCCCCGAATCGATGGTGGGGATCG
>JAYVSS010000253.1:0-16437 GCA_043775075.1 Acidimicrobiia bacterium | reverse complement strand
GATGGTCGAACACGGTGCGCCGAAGCGACTCATAGCTTCGTTCTGGGTGAACCACACGCCGAGGTCAGACGGGATCGAATCGAACCCGCACGTGTGGATGATCCGGGCTCCGGACTTCACCGCTGCATGGTGATGGGCGTCGATCATCGCCTGCATCCACTGAGGCTCACCGGTGAGATCGCAGTAGTCCGTCCCGGCATCAACACACGCGGCGACGAGCGGCGATCCGTAGAGCGCATAGGGACCGACGGTGGAGACCACCAAGCGAGTGGACGCCGCCATTTGGGCCAAGGCCGCCGAGTCTGATGCATCCACGACGACTGCGGGTAAGTCAACCCCAAGCACAGTATTCAGTTCACTTAGTTTCGTCGCGCTGCGTCCGGCAATTGCCCAACTCAAACCGCTCGAAGTTCCGTGGCGGCGAACCATATAGGCGCAGATAATCTGTCCAACGAAGCTCGTCGCCCCAAAAACCACAATGTCAAATTGTCGGCTGGCGGACGCGGTCACAAGCGAAGCCTACGGCCGACAGGCACTCAGTCCAACCAGCATTGGGGAGATCGACATCAAACTCATTCGGTCCGTCTCCGCCGAGGGGTGCGATGACGGACCGAGACTGATTACGCTCCGGCCACCGGAACAGCGTCCATGAGCGTTCCCTGGGCGGACCGCCGCGCCTGCGACGGAAGGAACGCGAAGGCTGTAAGCGCGCCAACCAATGCCACGCCGGCGGCAACGAGGCAGGCCACATGCATGCCCGACATAAATGCCTCTCGGGCGACGGAAAGAATGAGGCCACGACCGGCCGCAGGTGCCCGCTCTGCCACAACCATTGCTGCCCCCATGGACTTGCGGGCGGCCTCAAGTCCCTCCTTGGGAATGGGGAAGGTCGAAAGCGCGCGTACCACCTTGGGGCCGTAGACGGAAGAGAACACACTCCCGATCACTGCCACTCCCATGGTTCCGCCAAGCTCGCGAGTGGTGTCGTTGATGGCTGACCCGATCCCCGCCTTTTCCAGAGGCAGCGAACCGAGGATGGCATCGGTTGAGGGTGCCGTCGTGAGTTGCAGGCCGATGGCCAGCATGACCATGCTCGGCACAATGTGGAGCCAGTATGACGACGAGGATCCCACGGTGGCGGAAATTATGAAACCAAACGCCATCACGAAGAGTCCGGCGGAAACCGTTCGTTTCGTCCCGATAACGAAGGCCACGCGAGGCGATAGCGGTGCGGTGATAGCAGCGGCAAGAGCGAACGGAAGCGTGTGCAGACCGGCCGAAAGCGTGTCGTAGCCCCGCACAAACTGGAAGTACTGAGTGATGAGGAAAATGAAACCGAAGAAGGCGAAGAAGGCCGAGGTGATCGACGCACTGGCCGCGGAGAAGCGAGGATTACGGAACACCGAGACATCGAGCATCGGATGCGCGCTGCGCGTTTCGACCAGCACGAACGACACGAACAACAGCACCGCAACGACGAACCCTCCGATCGTACGCGCGCTTAGCCAACCCTGTTCGGGCGCCTGAATGGTCGTGAAGACCAATAAGCCGACTGCCACGATCGACAGGCCAATCCCAGCCGGATCGGAGGGCGGGGTGTGCGGGTCCTTGCTCGACGGCACGAGCAACGCTCCGAGTCCAAACGCCATGAATGCGACCGGAAGATTGACGAGGAAGATCGAGCCCCACCAGAAGTGCTTCAGTAGGATGCCGCCGCTGATCGGTCCGAGGGCAACGGCGAGGCCAACGACGGCCGACCACGCGCCGATCGCCTTCGCCCGCTCCACCGGATCAACGAACACGTTGGTGAGGATGGCGAGGGTGGCCGGGAACACGAGCGCGGCGCCCACGCCCATAAGACCCCGGGCCACGATCAGTTGCGAAGCCGAGGTGGTGGTGGCGGCGTAGACGGAGAACCCGGCAAACAGGACCAGGCCAACCTGAAGTGCGCCCTTGCGGCCCACCCGGTCGCCGATACTTCCGCCCACCAACAACAGGGCGGCGAACACCAGCGCGTATGCATCGACGATCCACTGGAGTTGGCTCGTGGTGGCGCCGAGGGAACGGGACAGAGTGGGGAGGGCAACATTGACGATGGTGTTGTCCACCACCGCCAGAAACAAGCTGAGGCAGAGCACGGCGAGGATGCCCCAACGCCGGCGATGAATGAGTTCAGGTGACATCGAAACACTCCCGTGAAGGTCGTACGATGAGAAGCACATCGTTCCGTAACTGAAGAACACTGTTCTACATCACTAAAGAACACTGTTCTACACATGTGACCAATGACGCCGCCCAAATTCGTTCATCTCCCCCATCAGCACCTCCATCAGCCAGCTCGCAAACGAACAGCGACGCTCGACGTGGAGGCCGCGCTTCTCGACGCCGCAATGCGGATTCTCGAGACCCACGGTGCTCATGATCTCTCCGTTCGCCGCATCGCCGCCGAGGCTGGAGTGGCCCCCATGGGCGTGTACAAGCGGTTCGGAAATAAGAACGGCATCATCGACGCTCTCTTCAGCGAGGGCTTCTCCCGACTCACCGCCGCCCTTCGACAGGGCCCGGAAACTGTGGAAAACGAAGACGATCTCGTGGCCATCGCTCGCCTGTATCGACGCTTCGCGCTGGCGAATGCCAGCCTGTACCAACTCATGTTTCTCCAACCGGTGGACGACTTTGTGCCCAGTATCGAAGCGGCAACGGTGGCATCGAGCAGCTTCGAGGAAATCATGAATCGCGTCGAGCGGGCCGTTGGGCGAGGTTCGATCGAGAACGGCGACCCGGTCGAGATCGCCCAACGCCTATGGTCGCTCTGTCACGGTGTCGTTGCCCTTGAACTACTCGGGATCGGCTTTGTCGCCGACCACGAAGCGCATATGGACCTCGCGGCGCGCTCGATGGCCCGAGGTCTTATCGCTGGCCGCCCGGCCACTCCCAGCCGGGGAAAGAAGTAGTGCACGTCGTCGTTATTCATCCTGAAATCGCCGGAAATACCGGCAACATAATCCGGCTTTGCGCCAACACCGGCACCACCCTGCATCTGGTTGAGCCGCTTGGGTTCTCCCTCGAAGACAAACTCCTCCAGCGCGCCGGCCTGGACTATCACGATCTCGCGGACGTATGCGTACATGGCACATGGGCGGCTTGCCAAAAAGCTCTCCCGTCTGCCGAGCGATGGGCACTCACGAGCCGAGCGACGATGTCATACTCCGACGCTCCCATCGCCCACAACGACGTGTTGGTCTACGGTTGCGAAAGCGTCGGTCTTGCGTCCACGATGCTCGAAGAGTTTTCCAACGACCACCAGGTACGCATACCAATGAGACCAAACAACCGGAGTCTAAATCTGGCCAATTCGGTGGCCCTCGTCGTCTACGACGTGTGGCGGAGACATGACTTCATCGGGGCCACCGGAGCGCTGATCGATGCCCCGGCTGCATCTGCGCTAGACCGCTAGACGTCGAGGAAACGACTCACCGCAAGAGCTGAACCCATGGCGCCAACGAACGTGCCGACCACCACCAACAGAATTCCCGTAGAAAGAACCTCACCACCCGTTACAGAAAACTGCTTCAGCAAACCAACGGTGGAATTCCGAATCGCCGACTGGGCCGCTGACGTTCCGGCGGCCAGCAAGCCAAAGGACACCAACGCACCAATGGCGCCCTGCAGCATGCCTTCCACCATGAACGGGAGGCGAATAAACCCGTTTGTCGCCCCTACCAGTTTCATCACCGCCACCTCTCTTCGTCGCGAGAAGATGGCCATGCGAATGGTGTTCAGGATGAGCACGACCGCAGACACCAAGAGTGCGCCCGCGACAATGAGAATCACGTTTTGGATCCACCCGGTAACCGTCAAAATCGTATTGATTGAACGGGCGTAGGAAACGTCGAAGACGCCAGCACGCTTTTTGAATCGTTTGCCGATGGACTCGATATCGGCAGCGTCAATCGGTTTTATGCGCCACTGTACCGGGGCGTACTTCTCCTCCGGAAAGGTGTCGAGAATCTCCGGCCGATTCCGGTACAGACGTCGAATATCGGCAAGCGCTTCCTTCTTATCAATGAAACGCGTCCTCGCCACCTCGGGAAGCGACTTCAGCTCGCGCCCAATCGAATCGACCTGCTCTTTGGTCGCATCAGGCTGCATGAACACAGTGATCTCAAACCCACCGCGGAATTGCGTGGTGGCATTGTTCACTGAGGAGCGGAACAACAACGCCGCTCCGGCGAGGGCCAGCGACAGCGTGACGGTGAGCAACGAAGCGACCGTCATGAGCACGTTGCGGCGAAGGTTATTGAAGCTTTCGCGAAGAATGTACCCGATACGCATAATGGACTATTCCAACGTTCCGTAGACGCCGCGGGCCTGATCGCGCACAAGTGAACCGCGATCAAGTTCAACCACGCGTCGACGCATGGAATCAACGATGCCCTGATCGTGAGTGGCCATCACTACGGTGGTGCCCGTGCGATTGATGCGGTCCAACAACCGCATGATGCCCACACTCGTATTCGGATCAAGGTTGCCGGTCGGCTCGTCGGCCAGCAAAATCAGCGGCCGATTCACGAAGGCGCGAGCGATCGACACTCGCTGCTGCTCACCGCCCGAGAGTTCGCTCGGCAAGCTGTCGGCCTTTTTCGTGAGACCAACCAATTCAAGAATCTGCGGTACCTGCTGATTGATCACGCTTCGTGGTCGGCCAATGACTTCGAGGGCGAACGCCACATTCTCGTTAACCGTCTTATTCGGCAAAAGCTTGAAATCCTGAAAAATGCACCCGATGTTGCGGCGTAGATACGGAATCTTGGCACCCGCCAATTCGCCGATGTTCTTCCCCGCCACCCAGATATCGCCCTCGGTGGGCGTTTCCTCCTTGAGGAGGAGGCGCATGAACGTGGACTTTCCTGAACCCGAGGAGCCAACGAGGAACACGAATTCGCCCTTAGAAATCTCACAGGAGATGTTCCGAAGAGCTGTCGTCTTATTCCGGTAAACCTTCGTGACGTTTTCGATCCGGATCATGGGCAAGAGTTTGTGGCGGAGAAGCGTTCCCAACCGGTAGCAAACGCTACCAGCGACGCCTGACCGATGAGCGCACCATCGCCGCCCGGACCTCTAGTCCTCACCATTGTCGGTACGACGCCACCGCAGCCAAGATTCCATGAATTGATCAAGATCACCATCGAGGACCGCACCAACATTGCCGGTCTCATGATCAGTGCGCAGATCTTTCACCATTTGGTAAGGCGCCATTACATAGGACCGGATCTGATTCCCCCATGCGGCGTCCTTTTGCGGACCGGTAATAGAGGCCATTTTCGATAGCGCCTCGAGGCGTTGGCGTTCCAACAATTTCGTCGCCAACATCACCATCGCCCGTGCGCGGTTTTGGATTTGGCTTCGTTCGATCTGGCAACTGACCACGATTCCGGTGGGCATGTGTGTCATCCGGACCGCCGAGTCCGTGGTGTTCACGTGCTGGCCACCTGCACCAGACGACCGGAACACGTCGACCCGGAGATCTTTGTCTTCGATGACGATCTTCGACTCCGCGTCCTCGATAACGGGGGTCAAAGAGACGCCAGCAAACGATGTTTGGCGGCGCGCCTGACCATCGAACGGTGAGATGCGAACGAGACGATGCACACCGCGTTCAGCAGAGAGCAACCCGTATGCGTACCTACCTTTTACCAGGATCGTCGCGGAGTTGATCCCCGCCTCGTTTCCGTCGAGCACCGCTTCGACCTCGGTGGTGAACCCGCGATTCTCCGCCCAGCGGAGATACATGCGAAACATCATCTCGGCCCAGTCCTGAGCATCGACGCCCCCCGCCCCTGAATGGATTTCGAGGAGCGCATCACCGGCGTCGTAGTCCCCGGTAAAGAGGCTTCGGAGCTCGAGCACGTGGGCGATTTTTGTGGCGTGAGCAATCGATTCGATCACGTCTGCTTCAACCGATTCGTCACCCTCGGCCAGTCCAAGTTCAATGAGCGTCTCGGCGTCTTCCACCCGGTCGCGAAGTCCATGGAGCGAGGCCAGGTCATCATTCACGGCTGCCAGCTCGGCGCCGAGCGAGCGAGCGGCAGCCGGATCATTTGTCCAGATGTCGCCGTCAGACAACGCGCTTTCGATTCGATTCTTCTCATCAACGAGTTGCGGGGCCTTGAGATAGCCCTCGGCCTCGCCGAGCCGCACCCGCAAAGCCGCCACTTCATCACGACGTTCAGACAAAGCCATCTGCGCACATACCTTTCAGCAACCTGCGAACGAACAACGAAAAGAGCGGGAGAACCTACGAGGACTTACTTTCCGTGACAGTTCTTGTATTTCTTTCCGCTGCCACACGAGCAGGGATCGTTTCGACCGATGCGTTCAGCATCGGTCTTCACGATCGGCACCTGCGGCTCGATCTCGGCGACCACTTCGGGCACTCGTTGCACGAGTTCATCGTCGTCGCCTTCATCGCCGGGGCCGGGAGCAGTGGCCGCAAACATCGCACCGACGTCCATGCCGTATCCGCCGATTGAACCTTCATCGGCAGACGAGAGCTGGATATCACGAATGTCGGGGGCCTGCAAGGGATCCATCGTGGTCACGTCAGCGTGCATGGCATAACGGACAAAGTCGTCGTCAATGGCGTTCACCATTTGCGAGAACATCTCAAAACCCTCGCGCTGCCATTCAACCAACGGGTCTTTCTGACCCATCGCCCGCAGGTTGATTCCCTCCTGGAGATAGTCCATCTCCGAGAGGTGCTCTCTCCACCGCTGATCGACGATCCCGAGCAGCACGTTGCGCTCGACCTCGCGCACGGTATCCAAACCGAGATCTGCCTCTTTGGTTTCGTAGGCCTCCGTCGCTTCGGCCACAAAGCTCTCGGCCAGGGTGGCCTTCGACGTGGCCTGGGTGAGATCCTCGACCGAGAACGCCGTGGGGTAGTAGCCCTGCACGGCATTGAGAAGCGAATGGAGATCCCAGGAATCCGGGAAGTCGCCCTCGCAGTGCTCGGCCACGACGTCCGTCATGGCCTCGTTGAGGTCCGTCATCAACTGCGCCCGAAGGTCTCCGCCCGAGATGATCTGCTCCCGCTTGGCGTAGATGATCTTGCGCTGTTCGTTCATGACTTCGTCGTACTTAAGAACGTTCTTACGGATCTCGGCGTTGCGCGCTTCGACGGTGTTCTGCGCCCGCTCAATGGCCTTCGTGACCATCTTCGCTTCGATTGGGACATCGTCGGGCAGGGCCTTCCCCATCACCCAGTTCATCGCTCCGGTGGCAAACAGGCGCATGAGGTCGTCTTGAAGGGAAAGGTAGAAGCGGCTCTCTCCCGGGTCGCCCTGGCGACCGGCGCGGCCCCGCAGCTGATTGTCGATGCGGCGACTTTCATGACGTTCGGTGGCCAGTACATAGAGCCCGCCGAGGGCGCGCACAGTGTCGCCGTCGGCCTTACAGAGCGCCTCGTAGCGCGGGCGAGCCTCGGCGAAGATCTCCTTGGCCTTGACGAGAGCTTCGGCGGCATCAGGCTGCGCCTCCAGCGCGGCCTTGATGTCTGGATCATCGGCGTCGAGATCGATCAAATCAGGGTTGAGTCCGGCTTGCGCAATATCCCGACGTGCCAGTCCGTCCGGGTTGCCGCCAAGCAATATGTCTACGCCTCGACCCGCCATATTCGTGGCCACGGTGACGCCGCCCGGACGGCCGGCCTGAGCGACAATCTCAGCTTCAGAGGCGTGGTATTTGGCGTTGAGCACGGCATGAGGAACCTTGCGTTCGGCCAGAAGCTGGGAAACGAGCTCACTCTTTTCCACCGATACCGTGCCGACGAGAACCGGCTGGCCCTTGGCATGGCGCTCCTCGATATCGTCCACAACCGCGCTGAACTTGGCCGTTTCATTCTTGTAGATGAGATCCGGCTCGTCCTTGCGCACCATCGGCCGATGGGTGGGGATCGGCACGACGGAAAGGTTGTAGGTCGAGGCAAACTCACCGGCTTCGGTCTCCGCCGTACCGGTCATTCCGGCGAGCTTTTCGTAGAGTCGGAAGTAGTTCTGCAGCGTGGTCGTGGCCAGCGTCTGGTTCTCTTCCTTGATCTTCACCCGCTCTTTTGCTTCCACCGCCTGATGCAGACCTTCGGACCAGCGGCGTCCCTCGAGAATGCGGCCGGTGAACTCGTCCACGATCTTCACTTCGCCGTCTGCCACCAAATAGTCAACGTCGCGCTTAAAGAGTTCCTTGGCCCGCAGCGCGGCGCTTAAGTGGTGAACAAAGTTGGCCGACGGATCGTCGTAAATATTCTCTACGCCGAGGGCCGCTTCGACTTTGTCGATTCCTGATTCGGTCGGCGAGATCTGCTTCTTTTCTTCGTCCACTTCATAGTCGACATCGCGGCTGAGCGAGCGCACAATCGAGGCGAATTGTACGTAGAGCTTGGCCGCATCGGCGAGGCGCCCACTGATGATGTGGGGAGTACGCGCTTCGTCGATCAGGATCGAGTCAACCTCGTCCACGATGGCGTAAAAGTGCTTGCGCTGCACCCGCTCCTCGAGCGTCATGGCCATGTTGTCGCGCAAGAAATCGAAACCAAGTTCGGAGTTCGTCGAATACGTCACGTCGGACTCATACGCCACCCGCTTGGCTGCTGCGTCTGACACCTCGGAGCTCAGCAGGCCAACGCTTACGCCTAAGAAACGGTGAATCTGACCCATCCAATCAGAATCGCGCTTGGCCAAATAGTCGTTGACTGTGACGACATGAACACCGCGCTCTGTCAGACCGTTGAGATACACCGGCAGCGTGGAGACGAGGGTCTTGCCTTCGCCCGTCTTCATCTCGGCAATCCACCCAAAATGCAGAGCTGCGCCGCCCATTAACTGAGCGTCGTAGTGCCGCTGACCGATCACTCGGTTCGCCCCTTCGCGAACCACGGCAAAGGCCTCGATGAGGAGGTCATCGAGCGCCTCGCCCTGGGCCAGACGAGAGCGGAACTCCCCAGTTTTGCCCCTTAGCGCTTCATCTGAGAGGGCTTGCATCTGGGACTCAAGACCGTTGATATCCGGGACCAGCGCCTGAAGAGCCCGAACCTTCTTGCCCTCACCGGCGCGAAGGACTTTGCGAAAGATCGACATATCCTGTTCATCCTACCGGCGGGGGTCACCGGTCGAGCCCAGTTCACGCCAGAACCCGACGCCATCGAAGGGTCCCGCAGCGGCGATTCGCCAGGTGGTTGCCCATGGTCATGCCGGCGAACTCTTGTGGGACGCGGCCGATCTTGGCCCACTCGTCACCCCGGCGTAAACGGCGGGCAACGCCAGTCCAGCCGGTTAGGAACGGGAAAGGACGAGCGGAAGAGCAGCCGCCGGCGCCGCTGTCGGCCCGACGAAGACCTGGGTCGACGCCACGGAGACCCCGTCAATCGTGGCGTCAATACTGAACGAGGTGGCACACGGGGCGACCACATCGAAGGCATCTCCACCGCCGCCGACCCGCAGGCTGAAGGTCACCTGTTGCCCGGCGAGCTTGACCTGGTCTTTGCGCTCGTTCGCTACCGAGCGCAGCGTGACCGGGCCATTCGCCACGACATGGCCCTCGATCAGCCGTGGAGATCCGGGGTCGGCCTCGAACGCCAGGCGCAGAATCCCTTTCTCGATCCAGGCATAGATACCCGCCGGGCCCCGACGAAACGCCGGCCGCCCGTTCAGTGCCGCAGGCCACGCAGCAGTGGAGCACGCCACCGCGACCGCCGGTGTCGCTTGGGCCCCAAGAATGGTGGCGGCGCTGGTGGAGAACGGAACAGCGAGAACCGTAGAGGTGGCGATGGCGGAAGCAGTCGATCGCGTCACGGTCACCGGTACCGATGCCGGGTTGGCCGCGCTCGACCCAAGAAAGACCTGTTGTCCATTCAGTGACTGACCATCGATCGACCCTTGGATGGTGATGGCTGTTGCACACGGAGCTTCGATAGCCACTCCGTCCAGTCCACCGAAATTCGAGAACCGTAAGCGCACGGACTGCGTCCTCACATCAACAATGTCGCTCTTGCCTTCGGTCCCGACGGGTTTTCCCGAGATCGCCGCATCGAAGGTGACCGTCGCGGTAAAGGTGGTTTGCGTGCCTCGGTCGTTCGTGGCTCCGACTCTCCAAGTGCCGCGCTCCTGCCACAGATACAACCCGGTCGGCCCACCAGCGACGAATGTTGGCGCCCGTCCGGTCAGCGGCGCCCATCCCGCATTGGCATCGCATTTCACTTTTTTCGTCGTCGCCGCTTTGGCGTCGACGCTCACGGCCGACGACGCTCCGACCGCAAGAACAAATGCGACAAGCACGCGGGCAGCTATCGATCGATGGGTTCGATACGTTCGGCTGAGGGAAACCATGGCAGGCGATCTTCTAGTTGGCGGGAAAAGCAACAGGGGCCCGGAGAACCGGACCCCTGCATCATTGTCGTTTCGGATGGGCGAATCGTTGCCCCTATGTCATCAAAGTGTGATGACTCCGATCAATGAGGCCCTGCTCGATCGTCGAAAGAGCGAGCCAACCACTCACGCTGCATCAATGAGGCCCAAATGCCCATCCTCCCGGCGGTACAACACCGACGCACGTCCCGTTTCGGCGTTGGTGAAGAGGAAGAAATCATGCTGCAAAAGGTCAAGCTTGAGCGCCGCCTCGTCGGGCGTCATGGGGTGCATCACAAACTGTTTTTTCCTAACGATCCGGGCGACGGTATCGTCCTCGCCCACCGGAATCGGAGCAGGTACGACAAGAGTTCGATCGAGAACGGCAGTGGCGCCCTTTGCGCTCTTCGTGCCGTTGACCTTGGCGACGCCGTTATGGTGCGAATGACTGTGGTGACGGATGATGACCCGGCCTTTCAGTTTGGTTAGCTGATGGGCGAGCTTGTCCACGACAAGGTCCACTGCGGCAATCGCATCGGGTGCGGTTGCTTTCGCTCGGACATAGTGGCCGTGACCAAAGAGCACGACCTCGCATACTTCGTGGGCCGCAATTCGTTTGTTCTTTTCTTCAAAGAACGTGACGTCAGCGTTGTCCATACCTTCAAGATATTTCGTCAGTCTGCTGATTTTTTCCGTGGTTACCGCCTTCAAACGGTCGGACATAACCAGATTTCTGCTTTTGAACGTGATCTGCACCGCGGGTTCCTCCTGGTTGATTGGTCAGGGTGATGCGTTGGTGTTGCCCGTGTCGCCTGCTTGTTCGCAGCCCTCCTCGCCACGAATCGGCGACCACTGTCCATGGGACTTCGGCGCATCCAGCATCGGGCTGAAGCCGAACGTTTCGGGTGCCGTCTGAAAGTTTGCGAACCGGCCCATGGCCGACCATACACCGCTGTCCTTCCCTGTCGTCTACTTCACCAATCAATGTTCAGTTACGCCAGATTTCAACCATCGTTCATCCCACTCCCGCTGGGCAAAGGCCACCCCGATAACAACGTGGGCGCCCGCCTGACGCAACGCTTCGGCCGACCTTGACATCGACGCCCCGGTCGTGACGACGTCGTCGACCAGGAAGACCGTATGCGACCCGCCGCCCGAAAGAGACCGACGGGGCGAGAACTGCAATGCTGATCGCTCGGCCAGAGTCCGTCCTTCCTGGGGACCGCCAACTCGGCGAAGCAACGAAGAACAACCAAGACTGCTCACTCGAGCGTACCGGCGAGCGAGGCGCTCGGCTGGGTCGTAACCCCGCTGGCGTCGATGCGCAGCCGAGCCGGTGGCCCAGGTAACCAGGGCGTTTGTTGGCCCCGCGGCCCCGACCTTAGGCCGCGGCAAAAGAGTGGCCATCACTTCCAGCCAACCGTGCGAAGCGGTCGCTTTCGACGCCAGCACGAGATGCTTGACCGCTCCGTCGTAGGCGAATGGACACCACAGCGCGTCCAGCCCGGACGGTACCTGAGCGCCTAATCGAGGTGGAAACGCCGGTCGACACGTTCGGCAAACGGCCCGGCACGGCGCGCCACACGACGGACAGGTCAACGGGAGGAGAAGGCGCCACACCCCGACAGTGTGCGCCCACCCCTATGACAATTTCTCGCTACGCAACAAAGGTGGGAGTGAGTCCGAGCGCATCGAGTCGGGCAGATTCGGCGGCGTCCACCGAGCGAGCTTCGTCGATCAAGAGGACCGGAATGCCGTCCTTGACGTCGTATACCCGGGACAGGCGGGGGTTGTACAAGATCTCTGAGCCCCCGTCGGTCCCGTACAAGAGCGGCCCCTTGTCTTCCGGGCAGGCAAGAATTTCGAGAAGTTGGGGAGCAAGGGCCATGACGAAAACTCTAAACCGGCATGTGGGAACCTCAGCGCGGTCCAGGGATAGGAGATCGCTCCGTTGGTTTGTCGCGATCAGCCACCCCGACCGGTTCGCCACCGATGACAGACTCGCCTCCAACGCCGGCCTCGCTTCAGTCACACGGCAATCCGGCAAATCACTCAACGGCGAAACCAAGCCCCGCGCGAAAAGCCCGTTAGACGCGAAGAGCCGCTGAACCTACCGGACATGACGATCATCGGTTTCGATGACAGCGACCCGACGGTCGCCCGCCTTCATGTCCATTCGAAACCGAAACGTTCGTTCTGTCGACGCTGCGGAATGCAGGCCGTCGTGAAAGACCGCCCGGTTTTAGTGGTTGCTGATCTCCCGATATGTGGCCGTCCGTCGACACTGTATTGGCGTAAATACCGGTGGGCATGCCCTGGTGCGTGTGGCGGCACGTGGACGGAGCGCGGCGATGACATTGTCGCCGCAAACTGCACAGCGATAACGGTCCGGGCCGGGCATGGGGCCACCCGTCAAATCGGTGCCAACATCAGACCGGTCACGCATCTCGCCACCGAGCTGGGAGTGTCGTGGCACACCGTGATGGACACCGTTACGTACTGGTCGAAAGCGTTGATCGATGACCCGGACCGGGTCGGACCGACGACGTCGGTCGGGGTCGACGAAACCTGTTTCCAGTCGGCCACCGCGAAGCATCCAACAACATGGCTCGGATCGGTTGTTGATGTCGATCAACATTTCGTGATCGACGTGTTCGACAGTCGCCAATCCGCCGATCTGACCGCCTGGCTGATCACCCGTGACAAGGCGTGGCGTGACCATGTGACCGCTGTCGTAACTGATCTTCATGAACCGTTCCGCAAAGCCATCCTTGCACCGGAGACCGGGTTCGTGAACGCCACACTCGTTGCCGACCCGTTCCATGTTGTTGGTGTTGGGAGCCGGGCCTTGGACCGTGTGCGGCGGCGTGTGCAAACCGAACAACACGGCCATCGTATCCGCAAAGATGATCCGTTGTTCCGGGCCCGGAAACTATTGCTGATCGCCGCCGAGAAGATCCTGGCCGGGTCGAAAGCAAAGGCCCGCCTTGACACCTACCTGGCCATCGGTGACCCTGACGGCCGCGTCCGGGAAGCCCTCACTACGAAAGAACTCGTCCGTGACACCAACACCCTTTGGAACGACGAACCCGTCACCCGCATATGGGTCAACGGGATCAGCGACGAATGCCGAATCTCGACTGTAAAAGAGATCAAAGGCCTCGGACGTACCCTACGGCAGTGGATGGAACCGATCCTCGCCTGGCACACCACCGGCGCCCAACGGCGTCGTTCCCCGACCTTGTGGAACGACGGTTCCAGCCGTGTCGACCAGACATCGTCTGGTACGGCGACATCACCTATCTGCGGGTCAACGGCCGGTTCTGGTTCTTGGCCACGGTCATCGACGCCGCCACGAAACAAGTGATTGGGTGGGCGTTTGCTGATCACATGCGCACTGACCTCGTCTCGATGGCTTTACATGCCGCCGTTCGACGCCGCGCACACCGGATTCGGGCTGGGATCATTTTTCATTCCGACCGCGGTTCGCTGCCCAGTACACCTCAACCGACTTCGCCAACGTTTGTGCACTGTATAAAATCCGTCAGTCGATGGGACGGACCGGTGTGTGTTGGGACAATGCTGCCGCCGAGTCTTTTTTCGCAACGCTGAAGAGAGAACTCATTTATAGGTATCAATGGAATGATCCGAACGTCCTTCATCGAGACTTGTATTGGTGGATCGAATCCTGGTGTAATAACCAACGTGCACATATGAGTCTCGGGTTACGCACACCGAACCAGGCACACCACGACCACTACCGCCCAATCGCTGCCTAACCAACCAACCCGACTCCAACATCAGGGGTTTGCACCCACCTGCCGAAACCGGCACACCACCCGGCAACAAGGTCCCAAGCAGAGCAACGACAACCGTGAAAACAATCCCTCGCAGCAGCCCGACACGTCTCGCAATCCCGGCAGCGCCCCGGGCGACGAACCTCGACGCCCTCACAACATCGGCAACAAAGATCGAACGACCAGTCCGCCGATGCCGCCCTACTTCAACGCAATGTCTCTCTGAATTTTCAGGTGCCGCGAGATGCGTTGACGCTGCCAGAACCCGAGGACTCACCGCATGCACTCATCAGTCCACTACGCCACGCAAAACGCAGAAGATGTTTTTCCAGCGTGTAGAAGAACGACGTGTGGCTGCGGATGCTCGCCAGTCAGATCACCACTGCGCAATCAGCTGCCGGCGCCGGTGTCGACCGGTCCACAATCATGACCGTTCGCAAGGTCGCCGGCGCCGCTGCGATCGCCGCGTTGTCGGCTCGCTGTCTACTCGCCCAGGGCAACGCAAAGTTGACCGGTCCGAGCAGACCGAGATCACCCGGTAGCAACACGAAGTCGATCGGCTCACGACAACAAGTGTCGTGCAGGCGGTCGAGTTGGCGGCACTGAGGGGACAAGTCGGCCGAAACGGTGCCGTGGAGGTGACCGGAAACATTACGAATGTACTTGACATCTCGTACGAACGTATGTACGATATAACCCATGAGTCCGGCCGAGCCAAACGATCTGGAAAGGCGGGTCAGCGAGGCGTGCGGGCATTTACATGTCGCCCACGGACAGATGGTTGGCCTCGTCATCGAACTTCTCCAAAATGGTTCGTGGGAAGTTGCCGGGATTCGGTCGCCCGAACACTGGCTGATTTGGAAAACCGGAGTGAGCAGGTCGCGAGCCATTGACCTGGTGCTGCTCGCCAGTCGCGCTGGCGAGCTCGTCGAAACCATCGCCACCCTGAACAACGCCATGCTTTCATTTGAGCAAGCGGTCACGATCGCCCGTTACGCACCGGCGGGTTACGACGCCCAGGCCTGCGAACTGGCGAAGTCGCTCAGCGTTCCACAATTGGCGTCGGTACTGCGTCGCTACTCGTTCACCCCCCGCCACCACGACACGGTCGCCGACGACCCAGCCCCAGCAAACACCCACGCCACCCCAAATGAACCATCACCGGGCCAACCGCGCGCATCGGGCGGACGGGGACCGTCAGAAGAACGCACGGCAGAACCCAACGACCGATTGTCCGCACACTTCGATGACGTCGGTCGCTTTCGCATCAGCGGCGACCTGAACGCGCTCCATGGCGCCGAGATTGATGCTGCGTTGCGCCAAGCCCACGACGCCCTCTACCGGGCCGGCAAACACGACGTCACGTGGGCCGACGCACTGGTCGAAGTCTGTCGACGATCACTCGCCGCGACAGGCTCCGTGAGCCGCTCGGAACGGTACCGGGTGTATCTGCACATCACACCCACCTCAGCCTGGATCAACGGCGGGCCCATACTTCCCGCCGCCGTCCGTTCGCAGGTCCTCTGTGACACCACGCTGCATCTCGCAACCATCAAAGACGGCACACCGATCAACATCGGCAGAGCCACCCGAACCATTCCGGCGCACACTCGGCGTGCCGTTATCGATCGCGACCAGGTTTGCCGATTTCCCGGATGCGTGCGCCGTCACATCGAAGTCCACCACCTCATCCACTGGGAACACGACGGCACCACCGACATGTCGAATCTCGTGAGTCTTTGTTCAGATCACCATCATCGTCACCACGACGGCACCTACACGATCGAAGGTGACCCCCACGCCGCGAACGGACTCGTGTTCCGTCACCGCAACGGGTCCCCATTCATCAGCGGACCAAACCCGACACCACCAACAGGGCCACCACCCGCACCACCGAACAAACATGCGTACCGCCACCCGTCGGGCGAACACGTCCAAACCAGATGGATCGACCTCACTCCCCGGCCACCATCGGCCGGCCCACCAGTTCACCACGCCGTTGGGAACGACATCGCCAATGACAACGACGACATCATTCGATACGGCACCGCCGACTACGACGCCGACCTCTACCAAAGCGACACCCTAAACGACGACCTCACGTGGAAAGCCACCCAGAACCCGACAATGCGTAGCGGAAGCGACGGGCTGCTCTCGAAAGGCGAAGATAGGAACGAGAAGAAACACGTCCCGTTAGACAAAACACTCGCGGCTTGCGCCCGAAGTTAGCTACCGCGCATGGG
>JAYVSS010000252.1:0-3238 GCA_043775075.1 Acidimicrobiia bacterium | reverse complement strand
CGCTGTTGTGCTCGGAAGACATGCCGATTCGTCAAGATCGAACAGAGTCGATCCGAATGAGGTGTTTGTCCATTGAGCAAGCTCGCTGCTTTTTTCGCCGCTGCGTTTAGTCTTCGCGTCGTCGCCCAGGTGCTCCAGTTTGTCGCCTGTGGGACGATCGCTGTCGGTGTGGGTGTGATGTGGGGTGTCGGCGCGGGTGTTGCGGTGGGTGGCGTGTTGTTGTTGGTGCTTGCTGTGGCTCTTGAGCGGATGGCGGACCTGTCGTGATCGGGACGTTGTTTCGTCGCGAGGAACGGGCCCTGTCGACTGCGGTGTTTTCGGGGACGGTCAACTCGATCATGTCGACGGGTTCGGCCGATATTCGGGCGATGTCGAACATTGCCGGGTTCGCCTGCGTGCGTCTGATCGCTGACGCCCTCTCAACGTTGCCGCTCGACGTCTTCGAGCGGCGCGGGTCGTCTCAGGTGCAGGTTGACCCGCCGGCATGGTTCGAGGAACCAGACCAGGGCCTCGATTTGGGTTCGTGGATTTATCAGGCGGTCACATCAGACCTATTGCGCTCGAACATGTTCGGGCTCGTCCTAGACCGTCAAGGCTTAACGCCGACGGTCGTGCGGTGGTTGCCGCCCGATCAGGTGACTGCGCTTGTGGACGGCTCCGGGTGGCTCTTCAGGGGACAAGTAATTCCTCGGCACGACATGCTCCACACAGCAACGATGCTGCTCCCCGGCCACCGGATGGGACTGGCCCCGGTCGATATCTTCCGCCGATTCTTCGATTTAGGCAACTCGTCTCAGGAATTCGGGGCCCGCTGGTTCGACGACGGGGCGATGCCGTCGGCTGTGCTGATGCATGACGCCAAAATGACAACGACGCAGGCTGACGCCTCGATCGAAAAATGGGACGCCGACCATAAAGGACGGCGCCGTACAGCCCTGTTGTCTGGTGGGATGCGCTTTGAGGTTGTTGGCCCGTCGGCTGCGGATTCACAGTTTTTGGAGACGCAAAAGTTCGTCGTGAACAACTCCGCCCGGATTTGGGGTGTGTTGGCCGAGATGATCGGCGGCGAAACCGGTTCAAATCTGCATTACACGTCGCCGGAGATGACAGCGGCGCACTTCGGGACGTTCACCCTACGACCCCGCGCGGTCCGTTTAGAGAAACTCATCTCCCGCATGCTCCCTCCACGCCAGTTCGCCCAGTTCAACATCGACGCCATCATCCGCGCGTCGCTGCTGGACCGCTACCAGGCGCACAAGGTTGCTCTCGATGCGGGGTTCAAAACGAAGAACGAGGTCCGTGTTCTTGAGGATCTTCCGCCGTTGACGACGGGCGAAGGCGATATGACCCGCCCGTTTGTGGCTCCAACCCCCAAAATCTAGGGCTGTCATGGCCACGGGCCACGGTGGGGCCTATGGAGCTACGGCATTTCGCCCACAAAGACCTTGGTCGCGTCGAGCTGCGCGCCAACGGCGGCGGCGGGAGTGTTCTTAGCGCCTACGGCGTCGTGTGGAACAGGTACTCCCAGAATCTTGGCGGGTTCGTTGAACAGATCGACCCTGCTGCGCTTGATCGGGTCCTGACCCCCGAGCACGACACTTACGCGTTGCAAAACCACGATTCGAACCTTGTTCTTGGCCGGACGGTCGCCGGGACGATGCGGATCGGCAAAGACACGACCGGTGCCCGCTATGAAGCGGACATGCCCGACACCCAGGCAGCCCGTGACCTTGCCGTGCTCGTTCAACGTGGCGACGTCACCGGGTCATCGTTCAGTTTTTCCACGGCGATGGACGGCGAATCGTGGTCGCTGACCCCCGAAGGTTTCCCGCTCCGCACGATCACGTCAATCAGCCGGCTCTACGACATGGGTCCGGTCACGTACCCCGCGTATTTGTCGACGATGGACCCGGGCGCGGCGGCGTCGATGCGCTCGATGGCACTCACTTCGCTTGGTCGACAGGTCGACCGGAATCCCGACGAACTAGCCGAAGCGGCAGCCGCAGGGCGCCTTACGGAAATCGTCGCACGACATCTCAACCCGGGCACGCAGGAGAAGCCTGCCGGTCCATCGGAAGAGGCCCAACGGGCGCGAATCGCTGAAGAGCGGAAGCGCCTTAACCGTCACCGAACCCGAAAGGCCACACTATGAGCGAAGTCCTCATCAAACGACTCATCGACGAGAACGCAGGTCTCGTCACCGCAAACCGCGCCCTCCTCGACGAGGCCGACAAGCGCGTCGGAACCAACCTCTCCACCGAGGACCGGGCACGTTACGACGCCCTCGGTCTCGACGCCCAGGAACGCGCCTCTTATGACGCCGCAGACAAGCGTATCGACGCCATCGAAGGCGAGATCGACAAGCTGGAGCGCAGCATCGCCCGCGACAAGCGCACCAGCGAAGTCGCCTCACGTTACGGCGCCGACGCTGTCCGTGCCCCTGGTGGCGACAAGTTTGGTGAGGAGATCCGCAACTTTCTGCGGACCCCGAACGCCAACCCGATCACCATCGCCCCGACCAGCCCGTCGAACGGCTACCGGACCTTCATGGAAGCCAAAGAGTCCCGTGCGTTCTCGTCGTCCACTGCTACCGCTGGTGGCGTGACGATCCCGACGACCTTCCAGACGCTCATCGAGCACATGGTCGAAACGTCGAAGCTGTTCTCCTACATCGACACGATCATCACGTCTGGTGGCGACCCGCTGACCTGGCCCCGCACGGCGACGTTCGGTACGGCCGAATCCGAAAAGGCTGAGAACACGGTCATGGCCGGTACTGACCCGACGTTCAACGCCACCCGACTGCTGTTGAGTGCCTACAAGTACGATCAGATCGTTGAGGTTCCGCGTGAACTCCTCGACGATTCGCTCGTCGACATGCAGGACTTTGTCTTGCGCGCCATGGGAATCAACATCGGTCTCGCTGTCGCCGCCCGGATCATGTCCGGCACCGGCACGGGCCAGCCCCGAGGCATCCTGACCGACGCCACGCTCGGTGTCACCGGTGGTACTGGTGTCGCAGGTGCGTTCACCGTCGACAACGTCATCGACCTCGAATATTCGGTGATCGAGCCGTACGCCAACCGTCCCGGCGCAGCGTTCCTCGCCCGCCGCGCCTCGATCGGTGCTCTCCGCAAGCTCAAGGACACGACCAACCAGTACCTTTGGCAGCCGTCGCTGACGGTTGGTGCTCCGGCCAGCTTCGACGGGTACCCGGTCTTGACCGATCTGACAGTCC
>JAYVSS010000251.1:0-8498 GCA_043775075.1 Acidimicrobiia bacterium | reverse complement strand
GTTCACGGTGTCAAGGGTGGTCATCTTGGACAGGTCCGCGCTCGACAACTTCTTGCCGGCGACCACGTGGTAGGTCAGGATCGAGGTCAGCTTGTCCTTGTTCTCCGGCTTCACGAGCGTGTCGACGGTTCCGGCCGGAAGCTTGTCGAAGGCGGAGTTGATCGGAGCAAAGATGGTGAACGGGCCGGGGCCGTTCAATGTGTCCACCAGGCCCGCGGCCTTGACCGCAGCGACCAGCGTGGTGAGCGCCGGGTTGTTCGACGCAGCCGTGGCGGCCGGGTCTTGGGCCATGCCCTTAAGGCTGCCTTTACCGGTCGCTGGCACGCCGACGGCGGCGGCGTCAGCCTCGGTGGCGACCATGGCGCCAGAGTCGGCGGGCTTCTTCGGCATCAGGACGCTGTCCACGATGAACACCGTGCCGTTGGCTACCTGGACATCGGCCAGAACGACTTTGGTCGATCCGTTGACCGTCAACTTCGACGACGTGCCGCCGATGGTGAGCGTCTCGCCGTTCACCGTGGTGAACGTCTTGGTCTTGGCGAGATCCTTGGACGAGAGCTTCTTGCCGCCGATGACGTGGTACGTCAGGATCGAAGTGAGCGTGGCCTTGGCTTCGGGCTTGACGAGGCCTTCAACGGTGCCAGAGGGGAGCTTGGCGAACGCTGAGTTGGCCGGAGCGAAGATGGTAAAGGGGCCGGGGCCATTCAACGTGTCCACCAGGCCAGCGGCCTTGACAGCAGCCACGAGGGTGGTCAGCTGCGGATTGTTCGATGCTGCAGTAGCGGCGGGGTCCTGGGCCATGCCCTTAAGGCTGCCCTTGCCGGTGGCCGGGATTCCGACCTTTGCGGCGGCCTTTTCGGTGGCGACCGGGGCGGTGGACTTTTTCGCAGCGGCGTTGACCGGCGCTCCAGCCACGCCGACGACCAGCGCAACGGCCACGCCGGTCATACCGAGGGTACGACCCAATTTGTAAGTGTGCTTGGTATTCATGATGGCTCCTGAGTGAGTGTCGGCTGAAGTCGTTTTCAGCGGGGGGACGCTTGTAGTTCGTCGCGGTGCCAAGGTTGGATCAAACCGATGAAGAAACTTTCTCCATGCTTGACCGGCAGTCGAATCGCGCGGTCGAGTGGAGTCAGGAAACAAGGACGATGATCGAGTGCCAACCGGTCGCACCATTGGGAAGCGGGGCTACTCGCTTTTCGGCTTGGAGCCGACCCTTCCCGTCGTAAGCGCGCACAGCAACGTCGTGACGACCGGTGGGAGCGTCCCACGCAAAGCGCCATTGCCGCCAGGTATCGAGCGACACCTCATCGGCCAAATCAGCCTGCTGCCACGGCCCGTTGTCGATACTCACTTCCACCTTGGAGATGCCGTGGCGTTGCGCCCACGCCACACCGGCAATCGCCGTGCGTCCGGCCGGAACAGTCGACAGGCCACGCGGAACGTCTATACGTGAAGCCAACTTGATCGGCGCCTGCTTGGCATACCCACGGGGCACCCAATAGGCGTCGAACGCTTCCATCGTGGTCACTTCGATTTCCTTCAACCACTTAGTGGCGGAGACGTAGCCATAGAGACCGGGAACGATGAGTCGGGCGGGAAACCCGTGCTCGAACGGAAGCGGTTCGCCATTCATCGCCACGGCCACGAGCGTGTCACGGCCGTCCGCGACTGCCGACACCGGAAAGCCCGCTGTCCAGCCGTCCACCGATCGTCCGACAATCTGTGTCGCTTTGGGGTCCATCTCGGCCTCTTCGAGCAGTTCTCGAAGCGGCACGCCGAGCCAACGGGCCGTACCCATCAGAATACCGCCAACTTCGTTGGACACGCATGTCAACGTGATGTCCCGTTCCACCAGATCGCGGGCGAGAAGGTCTTCGTACGTATACGTACGATCGACTCCAACCATGCCCTTCAGTTTGAGGGTCCACGACTCCACATCGACCTTTGGAACAACGAGGGCAGTGTCGATTCGATAGAAGGATTTGTTGGGGGTGAAAAACGGCGTCGCAGTGGTGAGTTCGGATACGCCAACAGTATTTGGCAGCGCGGTAAGCGGTTTCTTGGCCTTAGGAAGAACGACGGCCACGCGTTTGGCAATCGCTCCGGCGCTGTTCTGTAGCCAACGGCCAAACGATCCAATTCCCCCGGTTGCGACGGCGACGCCACCGGCGAGGACCAGGAACTGTCGACGAGATCCGGAGCCACCCTGTTCAACGGAGGATTCACTAACTTCACGGACCGGAACGGCGCTGGCGCGAGTTCGCAAAGTCCAGGCCAGCAGGAGAAATGTAGCGATAGCTACAACAGCGGCAAGGATGCTCGGGACGGCGTCGGAAGCTTCGCCAGTTCGTCCGGTAACGGCGGCAGCTGCCCCCACCGCCCCAAAGATACCGAAGCCGGCCACGGCGATGGCCAAACGGCGCCGACCGGCTAGCCCAACCACGAGGGCAAAGACCGCAATCGCCGAGAAGATCCCGAACAACAACGCCTGCTTGTCATGGGTACCAAAAGTTCTGATGGCGAAGTTCTTCACCGGCACCGGAACCAGATCTATCGCTTTATCGCCCACCGAGAGGACGGGGGACGTGAATCTGTTGGTGACGCCAACGAACAGTTCGGCCACCGCGAGACCAAACCCACCGGACAGCAACCCGCTGAGCGCCCACCGCCAACGGCTCGATTGATTGGCTACGGGCACTGACCCGCCAGTGCGGGCTATGGCGGCGGTTTTCGTCGACGTGGTGGTCATACCTTCCGTTCGTTACCCGAGGAACGGTTGGATCAGACAACCGGGTTATTCACGCAAAAGAACCCGTCGCTATGGGGGTGGAAGTCGGCTGGGCTGAACCAGCGGTGGGCTCGACCGAAAGGGCCAGAGCCGTCGTCGGTGCGTCGATGGTAAAGGCCGATACCGAAGGATTGCGGCCCAACACACCGGCGGAAACTGGGGTCTTCCCGGTGACCGCCCAGAGCTGATACGCCTGTCCCGACGGGAGCGGCGGAAGCGAGTCACGACGCAGGTACCCGCGCCCCTCGGCCGTTACGACCACTTCGGCCACGCTCACGCCTTGGTCATTGGCCAGCGACAGGATGCGCGATCCGCGCTGGGCCGCCGCCTTCGTGGCGAGGGCAGCCAGCGAGGGCGAGCCACCGCCGGCAAACTGGAGGGTCAGTGGGACGGCAACGATGGCCGACGCCGCCGCGGCACCGATGGCAATACGAAGACGCGAACGACGAGCGACTCGGGCGGCGTCGAAAGCGATCACTTTCGCCACACCGGGCGTAACCGTTCCCATCTCGCGTTCGTATATCGACTGCGCGCTTACGATCTCTTCAGAGCTGCTCGCTCGAGTGCGGGAAAGGATGGTCTCCCACGTGGTTTGCGGAACAGGCGCGTCCACTGTCAACGACGCTGCCGTTTCAAGGTACCGTCCTAGCTCGATGCGATACGCGGGGTCGTCGTCGAGATGGGCCTCGACGAATTCGCACTCGACGTCGTCAACCGCATGCACGGCATAGGCAGCAACCAAATCGAGCATCGCGTCCCGGTCTGCGGGGTCGGGCAGATCGTCGGTCGGGTCGAGGTGGTCGGACGTACTCATCTGGCGCTGCCCTTCGGGGTGCGGGGGGAATCTGTTTGGTCAGTCTCCGGACTTCGATCGTCTTGGGAACTGAGGATGTCATGAAGTTTGCGTAGTGAACTGCGAATACGACCTTTAACTGTTCCTTCGGGCAGTCCGAGGATGGCCGCTGCGGCGCGATAGGTATGACCTTCGAAGTACGTGAGCTGCAGTACCCGACGCTCGCCCTCGGGAAGGGCGAGGAGCGCTTCACGAACCGCTTCGGCTTGAGCGATGCCGAGGAACTCGGCGTCCACTTCGGGCTGAGGGGGAGCCGGCTCGTGAGAGACGCGACCCTCACGTCGCTTGCGCGCTTCACGAGTCCGAATGATGTCCACGGCCCGGCCATGGGCCTGGGTGAGAAGCAACGTACGCATACTTCCGCGAGTTTGGTCGAACCGTTGCGGTTCCTCCCACAACTTCACGAACACGTCTTGGACAACGTCCTGGGCGAGGGCTTCATCGTCCAGCACCCGCCGGGCCAGACCGGCAACGGCAGGGGCGTAACGACGAAAGACTTCGCCCAACCCGGCTTCGTTTCGTCCAACAATCTCGGCGATAAGGACGTCGTCGGGAGTGGACGCATCGGGGATAGCGGGCGGGGCCGCAAGTGCTCGACTGATCGACATATCGGGAGGTGTTCGTCGCCCACGCATGGCTGGATTACTCCTTTCGAGAATTCTTCAGGACTCGTTAGGGTGAACGAGTGGTGCCCACATCGACAACATTTGTCTTCGTGCACGGTAGCTTCCACGGCGGATGGTACCGGGTCCGGTCGGATCGAGCCTTCGCACCCTCGCCCATCGGGTGTGCGCGCCATCACTCGCCGGCATGGGCGACCGCCTTCCCGGTTTCCCACAATTCCCGGTTTCGTGTGTGCCCGACCCAAGTGTGAAGTGTGCGCTTGATTGTGAAACTTCAGCGGGCCACTGAACTTTCACATTGACGCGCACACTTCACACTTGGCTACGGTTTCGGCGGTGAGCACGTTTCGTCATGACTCGTTTGACTTTTTCTATGACCGATCTGGGGAGGGTCGACGGCTGTTGTTTTGCAACGGTTCGGGCGCCAGCATCGCCGCGTCTCTCCCGCTGCTGAAGGTATTCCGTCGTCATTTTGAACTGGCCGTTCACGATCAGCGCGGGCTCGGTCAAACCGGTCTGCGCAACAAAGATCGTTCGCTGCACCAGAGCACCGAGGAGCACTGGGCCATGGCCGACTACGCCGACGATGCTTTGGCCTTTGCCGACCACCTGGGTTGGGACACGTTTCGGTTGGTGGGCGTGAGCTTCGGCGGAATGGTGGCGCAGGAGCTGGCCGTCACCGCACCACAACGAGTGGAGCGGATGGCGCTGCTCTGTACTTCCAGCGGCGGACCCGGTGGATCGTCGTTTCCCCTGCACGAACTTGCAACCCAGTTGGCCGACGATCCCGCGCTTGCTCTCACCCTCACCGACAGTCGGTTCACTCCGGCCTGGCTGGCCGAGCACCCGACGGACGCCGCCCTCGTGGATGCCCGTCGCGCCGGGGCATCCCGGACTCGAACGCCTGATGAGGTTCTGGGTGAACGGCTCCAGCTTCAGGCACGGAGCCGTCACGATGTCTGGGATCGGCTTGAACTGGTTTCGTGCCCGACGCTGGTCGCCAGTGGCCGGTACGACCTCACGGCGCCCGTGGCCAATGGCGAAGCCATCTCGCTGCGCATACCGAACGCCGAATTCCGCGTCTACGAAGGGGGTCACCCGTTCTTCGCGCAGGACCCGGCGGCGCTACCAGAGACATGGGAGTTTCTGAACAATGAGTGATCACGTCCTACTCCGGCGGTGACTTACGCTTCGTAAGACAACCTTCTCGCCAATCAAAGGATCACCATGCTTGACGCCAGCATCAAACAACTCGCCCAGGGCAAGAACTTTGCCGCCCTGACCGTCATCCCGAAGTCCGGGCACCCCATGACCCACGTGATGTGGATCGACGCCGACGATGATCACATCCTCATCAACACCGAACTCGGCCGCGCTAAGGCCACCGCCATGGACAACGACCCGCGTGTGACCGTGGCCATCTGGGATGCGAACAATCCGTATTCGTACGCAGAGGTCAAGGGCAACGTGGTGGGGACGGCCGTGGGCCAAGAGGCGGCCGATCACATCAACGCCTGCTCGCAGCGCTACACCGGCGCCCCCTACGCGTTCGGCCCTACCGACAAGCGCATCATGTACAAGGTTGCGCCGTTCAGCCAACGCTTCCAATAGTCCCGCCCGTCTCTGTTGTCCTTGGTCGGTTCTGTAGTGCAAACTACAGAACCGATCGCGAAGCCACGGAGGGTCAGGATCGCCCCCTCGGAACGCGTGCCCGCAACTGAGGCTGCAGGCGCGAGCTGGCTGCAGCGAAATCGACGAGCCCGAGCGGTCGAACAGGTCCCTGAACACGTCGATCAGCTCGTGCCGCTCGCTGAGCTGGGCCAGCATGGCTGGTGAGCTCGTCCGACACGATGAAGTCGTCGGCCCCGCTGGCTGCGGCGAGGGGCGCAAGGCGCTGGTCGAGCAACTCGGCCACCATCCGAACCGGTCCCAGCTCCTGTTCCTGACGAACCTGGCCGAACGCCAACAGAGTGAGCAGTGTGAGGGCGTCGGCCTGATCGGTGGTCATCGAGTTACGGTGTCCCAGAAAGATCACCTCATGGAACGATGAGTGAGCCGCATGAGCGGCCACCACTTCAGGAACCTCGGACAGCTCCACGATCTCCAACCGCACGTTGATTGGGCTGACAATCCTCCGCACCTCGGCGACGTCCACATAACGCGGGTCGAGCATCAGCAGGACCGTGGCCGTGCCATCGAGGAACTCGTCCAGCTCGGCCAGCACTTGCGGACCCAGATCGCTCCACCCGCCAACAACGATGCGGCGAGGGCCGTCGTTCTGCGGTATCGCCACCAACGGCAGTGTACGTTCGGCGACCGGGGAGGTGGGCTGGAACAGCGAGTCGTCCTCAGCGATAGCGATCAGCTCGTCACCCTCGTCGATGACGGTTGACGGTGGAGGGTTCAGCTCGACCTTGTCCTTGTGGAGCCGCCCGATCTGAGAGCAACGTTCGAAGGCCAGCTGACACTCACCATATAAGCGGCCGTCAGTTGGGAAAAGGGATCCAAAAATGGCTGGGCGTTTTGGCCGAGGTCGATTGATTGCATCCTCGTGCTTCTCGCCGTAGGAGGCGGAAGGCCTGCGGTGGGACGTGGACAGAGCAACGCGACGACATCGTGGCCGGTGAACCGCTCAGCGTTGACCGTTCGCGCCGAGCACGCAACGTTTTCGGCGTCGGGAACTGGGTCGTCGACCGTGTCCAACGGCGCGTCCAAACCGACCAACTGGGTCATCGCGGACACAAAGGCGACCCGCTCTACCCCACCCGTAAACTCCTACTCATTGCCGCTACGAAGATCCCGGCCGGGTCGAAACCTCGGCCCGCTTTGATGCTTACCTGGCGATCGGAGACCTGAACGACGAAGTCCGTGGACCCCTCTCTCTCTAAGAACTCGTTCGCGACATTTATACGCTTTGGAACGATGAACCAACAGCACGCATGTGGGTCAACGGGATCATCGACGAAGACCGAATCAGCGGTGAAAGAAATCAAAGGCCTCGGACGCTCCGCATCCTCCTCGCCTGCGGCAACTGCAACTGGGACCTACTCACCAACTAAAACCCCGCCAGAACGCGAAGGGCCGCTTCACCTCTCGGTCGTCTATCTCATCATCCCAGAAGCAGAAGTTGCTCAACAAATGCTCCGAAAGTAACAGGCAGCGGTTTCTACAATGCCAACCAGTACTAGCAAGAACAGCAATCGCGCATTCCTCGCGGTTTTGGTCGTCACGCCACAAATTCGTACCGCTTCCAGACACGAGGAACTCGCTTAGCATTCGCCCAACTGTCCAAATGCTCCGTGCCTGGAAATTGATCAGGGCTTCGGATAAGGGTGTCGTAATCGATCGTCGATTCGGCGCAAAGGTGCTCCTCATGCTCAATTGATCCGGGTGCTTAACATTCGTTGCCAGGCCAGCAGAAGTCATCCAGAGACTGTTGGGTCCGAACTCAGCCGGGCCGGCGACGCGAGGTCTCCGCGCCACACGTACAGGGCGAGCAAAGGCGTGGCCCCCGAGCACATCATGTGGGGGACACCGCTCGGATGCTCCATGCGATCGCCGGGCCCCCTCCTGGTCAGCACTTCTACCCCGGCCTGCCACTCGCTCACCCCAGCGAGCAAGTGGTACGCCTCCTCGGCGGGATGAACGTGGGGCGGGTACAAGGTGCCCGGGGCGAGATACAACAGACCGATTGAAACCGTGGCGTGCTTCACCGCACCAGCGGGGCCTAGGAGCTCGCAGTATGCGTAACGACCCAGGAACGATTCATCTGTGTACGTAGGGTTCTGCCGCCACGGCATCGCAGGCATCCGAGGTCGGATGGCGACGAGCAACGATTCGGTCCGTTCGGAGCCGACCAGGTCGTCGACGGATAGCTCGATTAGTGACCGATCACCGGCGTTCGCTGAATCGACGTCGAACCCCGACGCCGCTTCCATCGCATGCATAGCGTCCGACCACGGCTCGGCACGCCGGAGATACGAGGCCGCTGCTTCGAACAGAGTCACCACATCAGTGTCTCGCATCAACGGAGTTCTGATGATCTCCCGGGCGGCCCGACGGTCGATCGGCCGACAGACAGATCATCCATATATCAAAACCAAGAACGTTCCCCAAGTCACGTTGGACCGGATCTGCTAGGGCTTTCATCTGGCAACAGGGAACATATGCTCACTTTTGGTGGACCGTGAGGGGCTCGAACCCCCGACATTCGCCTTGTAAGGGCGACGCT
>JAYVSS010000250.1:0-2841 GCA_043775075.1 Acidimicrobiia bacterium | reverse complement strand
TGGGTCATGCCTGAACCAGATCCCGTGGACGTTCTTGTGGCGCAGTGGTCTGCCCTGCGACCGGACCTGGACTTCGCCGCAATGGGTTTGTATTCGCGGCTGAATCGATTTGCGCTGACGTCAGGACGCGAGATCGAACGCGAGATGCAGCGCCATGGCTTGAGCACAGGTGAGTTCGACGTCCTCTCGGCGTTGCGACGAGCGGGACCGCCCCACGCACTCAAACCGTCCGTTCTTGCTCGCCACACCATGCTCACCGCCGCCGGCATGACCAGTCGACTCGACAACCTTGAGGTGGCTGGTCTGGTGCAGCGGCTGGCCAATCCCGAAGACCGACGGTCAGCGCCAGTGAGCCTCACGACCAGCGGAGTCCGTCTTGTCGACAAGGTCGTGGTCGCCCATCTGCAGAACGAGCAACGACTGTTCACGAACTTGGGACCCACGCAACGGAAGCAGCTCGACGCGGTCCTTCGGGCCCTTCTCCCGGAGCATGAATCTTGACAACGCGGCGAGTGGCTTTGGCGCTCCCGATCGGCGAGAATCGGGGTGCGAGAACGCAACTGGTTTTCCGCCACCGATGAGGAGACTGACATGTTCGGTAAGAACGCGCTGTTCCAGGTTGCATATCTGGTCAATGATCTCGACGCATCTATGCAGAAGTGGAGCGATCTTTTCGGAGCGGGTCCGTTCGTTGTTGCAGAGCACCACCGTACCGACCGGTTCATGTACCGCGGCACAGTGGCCGAGGCCGATGTGTCCTACGCCTTTGGGTACCTTGGCGACCTGATGATCCAGTTCATCGTGCAACACGATGATACCCCGTCGATCTATCGTGATATGTACGCATATGGTCAGGAAGGCCACCATCACGTGGCATACCTCGTTCACGATTTTGAATCGGAATACAAGAGACTGATCGATATGGGTTTCGAGCCCGCATGTCGGCTTTACGCCGACGGTGTGGATGCGGCGTACTTCGACACTCGCTCCGTGACCGGGGGCTTCACTGAAATCCATGGCGATCCGCCTCACATTCTCGGCTCATTTGCCAATTGGCGCAGGGCCCATGAGCTGTATCGCCCGGGAGTGGATCCGGTAAAGACGATCCGTGCGTCGCGAGAAACGCCCACCGCACCGACCGCCCCGACCGCACCGATGGCACCGATGGGCGCGCCGTAATGACCGGCTGCCCATTCCATGCGGTCCTTGATCGAGCGCTGGGATTGTCCGGCGACGCCGCAATCGTCGGCGCCGGGCGCGAGTTTCCCCTCATGCCCCTTGGACAGCCGTGCGATATGGGCCACGATGAAGATGGCGTTCCGCTCATCGACCCGCGGCTGTTTGACTCGCCGGAGTTCCAGCGCAATCCCTACCCGTACTACCGGATCCTGCGCGACCACTATCCGGTCTTCTATGACGCCCTGCACAATGCGTACTGGGTGACTCGGTACGACGACATCACTTCCTGCTACATGGACGAGGAGGGCTTCAACACCATTCCCAAAGGCATGTCGTCCGGTGTGCTGGGAAATACCCAACTTGAACTTTCCGGCATCGAGCATCGCCGCCGCCGCAATCTGTATGGCCGTCATCTCATCGGGAAAGCCCTTGATCGGCGCCTTGGCGTGATCGAGCGCCTCGCCACCGAAATGATCGACACCTGGTTCGATGGCACGGCCCCCGAGGGTGCCGTAGTCGCTGATGATGCGCCCGAATCCGCCCGGGCGTTTTCGGTGGAGCTCGGTCGCGGTTTCGCCAACGAATTCCCCATTCGAGTGGTGTGTTCGGTGCTTGGCTTTCCCGACGATGCGCGCTCGCAGTTCTTCTACTGGTATTCGTCCATGATGAATGGGCTGGGTGGATCTGAATCGGCGCACAAAGGGATCGAGGCCCGGCAGGATCTTGAAGATTTCGTTGAAAGCCTCGTATCTGATCGTCGAGCGCGGCCCACAATGCTGCACGACGATGACGGCAATGCGATTGGCCCGGACATCATCTCCGAGCTCTGTGCCAGCCGAGTGGACGGGGACCTTCTCTCCACTGAGGAGATCACTTCGAATATTGCGCTCATCGTGGGTGGAGGAGGCGAGACCACGCGCGGTGCGATCCTGAACCTTTGGTATCTCTTGCTCCAAGACGACGAGCAGCTCGGCGCAGTGCGTCGTGATCCTTTGTTGTGGGACGCCGCGTTCCACGAAATGTTGCGTCACTCGTCGTCAATCGGTGGCCAACCGCGCCACAACAGCTTCGACCTCGAATTGCACGGCGTGCGCGTGCCCGCCGGGTCCCTCATGCAGATGGTGGATTTCTCCGCCAACCATGACGAGCGGGTATTCGCCAACCCGGAGCGGTTCGACCTGTTCCGCTCTGATCTCTACTCCGGAAAGATTTTGCGCAGTGGCTTTCGCAAGGACGGTCGAGCGAGCCATATGGCGTTCGGGGTAGGACCGCATCTCTGTCCTGGTGCGTGGATTTCGCAGCAGGAAACCACGATTGGATCACGCGTCATCGTCGACGTTCTTGCCCAGCGGGGGTATTCGTTGTCGATTGACCCCGAGCGCATGCCCAAAGACATCGACGGCTCGTCGCTCGCACCAATCGGCTTGGGTGCTATTCGTTCGCTGTGGCTGCGCGTGGTTAAGAACTAAGTGTGCATGGTAAACCTGCCCGTTCCGGAATTCGCAGTTGGTCGCGCCAGGACCGGTTTTCGATCGTATGAGGTATACCAGCGGATGCGCCTTCGGGAGACGACTCCGCTCATCAAGCCGAGACAGCTCTCGTCCGACGCCTATCTGGGCGATCCGTTTGCGCTCGTTGCTCTCCTCCGAGACAACTACCCGT
>JAYVSS010000249.1:0-3668 GCA_043775075.1 Acidimicrobiia bacterium | reverse complement strand
TCGTACACCAACGAACTCGTTGTGGCTCGGTGTCGTGCTCTCGGCCATCGCTGGCTCGCTCACGCTGATTCAGACAAAAAAGGCGATTCCGGTGGCGTTCTTTGCCCTGACCCTGATGTGTGTAATTGGCCTCTACATCAGCTACATCATCCCGGTTTATCTCCGTTTGCGAAATCCTGATTTCCAGAAAGGTCCATGGCATCTCGGCTCACGGAGCAAAGTGATCGGTTGGTTTGCCGTCGTTTACGTGTTGGTGATTTGCGTAGTCGGTCTCCTCCCGCAGTTCGTTCCATGGAACAAGTGGGAAACAGCGAACCTCACGCTTCCGGTAATCGGCGGTATCGCCATCGTTGTTGGCCTGTGGTGGATGGTCTCGGCGAAGAATTGGTTTACCGGCCCGAAGGTGCAGGGGTCGAGAGAAGATTTGCTGGCTATCGAGCGCGAGCTGTCCTCGCTCGGCTGAGGGTTAGCCCACGGAAAAGCGACCGGTCCAACTCGGACCGGCCGCTTTCGCCGGTCCAGCAGGAAAACCGTGTCTTCCGCAGCGCTAGAAAGAACCCCATGGCTTCCGTCCCCCGACCCGCTCATCCGATCAGGCCCCATCTATCCGTCGATGCCCTTCGCGACGGGGTTGAGCGCGGCTCGATCGATACCGTGCTCGTGGTGTTCCCTGACCTCGCCGGATCGTGGAAGGGCAAGCGTATGAGCGGCAAATTCTTCGTTGACGACACCCTCGGCCATGGCATTGAGGCGTGCAACTACCTGATCGCCACCGATGTCGAGATGAACATCCTGCCGGACTACCGGTTCGCCAATTGGGAAGCTGGCTATGGCGACATGCGCTGCGTCCCCGACCTCCCCACCATGCGCCTGATTCCGTGGCTGGAGAAGACAGCGTTGGTTATCTGTGATCTTGAGGATGTCCACGGTCCCATCGAGGTTTCTCCTCGTCAGATATTGAAGCGGCAACTCGAACGCGCCGCCAAGCTCGGATACTCGGTGAAGATGGGCGCCGAGTTGGAGTTCTTCCTCTTCAAGGAAAGCTTCGAGGAGGCAGCCACCAAGGGCTACGCCAACCTGACACCGGATTCCAACACGATTCAGGACTATCACATCCTGCAAACGACGAAAGATGAGCACATCATTCGGGCGATCCGCAACGGAATGGAGGCGGCTGGGGTGCCGATTGAGTGCTCGAAAGGAGAAGCGGGATTCGCCCAGCACGAGATCAACCTTCGGTACACTACGGCACTGGAGATGGCGGATCGTCTTGCCATCTACAAAAATGGAGCAAAAGAAATCGCGGCACTAAGCGGCAGGGCGATCACATTTATGGCCAAATACACGATGGCCGATGTCGGCTCGTCGTGCCATATACACACGTCGTTGTGGCACCAAGATCATGACACTCCGGCGGCGCCCGGCGACGGCCCCCATCATCTCAGCGGCCACTTCGCCAGCTACCTGGCGGGGATGATCGCCACCGCCCGGGAGATGTCGTGGATGTTTGCCCCCACGGTGAACTCCTACAAGCGCTACCAGCCCGGTTCGTGGGCGCCCACTGCGGTTGCCTGGGGCCGCGATAATCGGACCTGTGGGCTGCGGCTCGTCGGCCACGGCGGAGGCACCCGGGTGGAATCGAGAATTCCTGGCGCTGATGCCAATCCTTATTTGGCATTTGCCGCGGTGATCGCCGGTGGTCTTCACGGAATTGAGCAGGGATTAACTCTCGAGGATCCATTCGTTGGGAACGCATATGAGTCTAAAGATGTAGCCCGCATCCCATGGAGTATCGTGGAAGCAATCGAATTGCTTGATCAGTCAGCTGTGGCGAAATCGGCATTTGGCGATGATGTCCACCATCATTTGGTGACAACGGCTCGCCACGAATGGATGCAGTTCAACAAAGCGGTCACGGACTGGGAACTGCGACGGAACTTTGAGCGCTGGTGAGCAGCGGCAAGACTAGGAGCATGGTCCGTCCACTTATCGGGATGAGCGCCCGTCCTCGCAAGGCCGGTGAGGTTTCCGGCTGGCCCGAAACGGGAGCTGCGGTGATGCAACGTACGTACCTGGACGCGCTCTGGCGGGCCGGCGGCATCGAAGCCCTGTTTGCCCCCAGGATGGTCACCGACGGTGATGCCGATGCCATGGTGGCTCGAGTTGATGGTCTCGTCCTCGTGGGCGGGGGAGACGTGGACCCGGCGTCTTACGGCGCCGAACCGCACGAACACGTTTACGGCGTTTTTCCGGAAAGTGATTCGCTGGAGCTGGCGTTGGCCCGGGCTGCGGTGCGAGCCGGGCTTCCGCTTCTTGCCGTCTGTCGGGGCATGCAGGTTCTCAACGTCGCCCTCGGTGGAACGCTTGATCAGCACCTCACCGGCCGTCCCGGTCTCGTCGATCACGGTCAACCGGGCACCGGTTTTGCCCTGCACGATGTCACCGTCGAACCTGGCTCGCTCCTGGCGAAAACGCAAGGCGGAGCGGGCGTCATCGAAAACTGCTGGAGCTATCACCACCAAGCCGTCGAGCGCCTCGGCGATGGGTTGGTGGTAAGCGCGCGTAGTCCAGATGGAGTGATCGAGGCGATTGAGTTTGAGGGTGCGGCCGACCGACCGTGGATGCTCGGAATCCAGTGGCATCCCGAACGGCGGGCCCTCACGGACGCCGCCCATCAACAGTTCTTCGACGAACTCGTTCGGCAATCAGCTCGTTCCTAGGGAAAACGACCGTGGCCACTCTCGATGAAGCATCACAGATTTCGCTTGGCTGACCAGAGGTTCCGGAAGGCGAGCGGTTCGGATTTCGGACGTGGTTTGTCGGCAAAGAAGGCATTCGCCTGGGACGGAAGTCCTTAAGCGCGCTTACAGGGCCAGCCGGACGCGTGCGGGGATTCGTCGGGCCAGCGACAGGCTAGATACGGTGCCGAACAGGGAAAACGCTGCAGCCACGATCCACACACTGCGCAGGGAATAGTCCATAAGCGCTCCACCAACGGCACTCGCCGCTCCCATCGATCCCTGGAACACCATCGCTGCGAGGCCGAAGTACCGGCCGACCAGAGCCATCGGGGCTAGTTCCGCAGTCAACGGCTGGCGCACCGCAGCCAACACGGTCTCGCCAAACCCTCCAACTGCCTGAGCCACAGCGATGACCGCAATCGCTACGCCGACCGAGGTGTCCACCGTGAATGCAGTGATCACGAACGCCACGAAAAAGGCGGCGTTCATAAATGCCAGGCAGTGCATGCGTTGGCGGCCGCAAACCCATCGCAACATCGGAAGCTGGAAAATCACGCACGAGATCGCCCCCACCAGGAATACCAACCCGACGGTCGATTCGTTGATGCCGAGGCGTGATGCGTAGGCCGGCATGAGTCCCCAGGCAAAGCCGAAGCCGACGGCAATACCGATGTCGGAAATGAGGAGGCGCAAATAGAACCGATCGCGAAAGACATCGGCGAAACCGGCAGCCCGCTCGCCCACAGGAACGACGGCCGGCTTCAATCGCCCGGTTGGGAGTCCCGGCAGACAGGCGAGAAACACCACGTAGGTCGCGGCGTTGATCCCGAACATCCATTGAAATGACGAGAGGCGAGTTTTGTCGGCGATAATTCCGCCGATTACGCCGCCAAATCCGGCACCAAGGTTGAGGGCCGTGCGCTGAAA
>JAYVSS010000248.1:0-15255 GCA_043775075.1 Acidimicrobiia bacterium | reverse complement strand
GACCACAAGCAATTCCTTCTTCCATTCCGGCTTCGTAGCCGGCCGACCAGGCGGCCCGATCAGCGTGGGCGGCAGCATCGGCCAAGAAGCCGCCGTCGCGAAGCTCGTCGTCGAAGCGGTGGCGAGAGAAGCCTGATGTAGGTGCGCTTATGTGTACGGGCGACGATCCGCCGCTTCCTTCGGCTGACCAGCGAACCGGACGCACAACGGTGAGCGCACGTGCCGAACGATCAGACAACGAATTCATCTGCACCCCTCGCCAGGACCAGCTGACCGGCCTCTTCGAGAGCGCGAATCACTCGCACGATTGCCCCCTGCGCTTCCTCCACTGCCTTGATGCGCACGGGACCGAGCATGTCGATTTCCTCTTTGAGGTTTTGCGCAGCCCGCTCGGACATGTTCTTTCCAATTTTGTCTCGTACTTCGGCCTTGATGCCTTTGAGCGCGACCGCTAGTTCCTTGCCGTCAACCTGGCGAAGTACCAGCTGAATTGACTTGTCATCCAGTCCGCCAATGTCTTCGAAGACGAACATACGCTGACGGATCTCATCGGCTAATTCCGGGCTCGAATGTTCTAGACCCTCGAGGATTAAGCGTTCCATGGAGCGGTCAGAGCGATTCAGGATATCGACCAGATTCTGGACCCCGCCGAGTGAACTCATTTCGTTCGGCTGCATCACTGAGGAGAATTTCCGTTCCAGCTGATGCTCGACCTGCGCAATCACATCGGGGGAAGTGCGGTCCATCACCGCCAACCTTGTAGCCACGTCGCGTTGGAGTTCCTCGGTCAATCCGCCCATAACCGCCGCCGCTTGCTCCGGGCTCATATGGGCTACCACCAAGGTGATCGTCTGAGGATGCTCGTCCTGAATAAAGGAGAGCACCTGGCGGGGATCGGCCTGGCGCAGAAATTGAAACGGAATCTTTCCCATTGAGGCCATTACTGCCTCGATGATGTCGTTCGCCTCGTCTTTTCCGAGACCATCCTCGAGCATCGACCGGGCGACTTGAAGACCGCCCGATGTCGTCGCCGATTTAGAAGTGACCTGGTTCAGGAATTCCTCGATTACTTCGTTGGTCACGGATCCTTCCACCCGTTCCATTCGGGCAATCTCCGCGGTGAGCTCGGCGACTTCGGCCTGCGACAGCATCCTCAAGATCCGCGCCGAGTCGCGTTTGCTCATCTGCAGCAGCAGCAGTGCCGCCTTCTGAATTCCGGCGAGTTCACGCGTGGCCATCACGCCCTCCGATCGGCGAGCCACTCGCGCAGGGTATTGGCCACATCATCAGGTTGACGCTCAATGACTGCAGCGATGTCGGGTCGGGCGCCGATCGTCGGCGGGAGGGCGGCCCGACTGGCGTTCATCGCCCTCATGTCGTCGTGGTCCTCGGAGTCGTCGCCGACCATGTCGTTCGCGCGATACGCCAACTCCGCTGAGGGGAGCGCAATGACCGAGGATCGAGGGAGGCTGTCGAGTGGAATCGGGGTGACGATCCGAGCGCTGGACTTGACGGCACCGCGGTAGGCGAGCACGAGCGACACGAGTGCCAGTAGGGCGAGAAGGACGCTCTTCACGAGGTCGAAGGTCCCCTTCTTAGTCTCGGCCGCACTGACCGTGGCGAGCTGGGTGGCTGCGGCTTTGGCCCCGGAAACGTCGAAGGCCAGCTGACCAAGTTCGAGCGAGTCACCTCGAGTCGGCTGAAGTCCGGCGGCGGCAGAGACGAGTTTGCGAAGGCTGGCGGCGTCCGCCGGCTTGAGCTGCTTCGACTTGTCCAGGAGGACGGCAACGGACAGCCGGGTGACGGTGCCGGGCGTCCCGTCAATCTTTTCCGTCACCTTGCCTAGGGCGAAATCCGACTGCGCATCTTCTTTCAAATACGTGGAAGCATTCGAGGGCACGCTGCCGGTGGCACTGGGAACGGCGGGCGCTCCGTTTGGACCGAGCACGCCTGTTGCCGTCGTCGAACCTGACCCCCCGGAATACGTCTCCTTCGACGTCTTCTCGCTCAGCGCCGCGCGGGTCTTGGGGTCGGCGAACGTTTCGGTGGTCGTGGACTTGCGATCAAATTCGAGCTCAGCCTTGACCCGGACCACGGCATGGCCGTCGCCGGTGACCTTCTGCACCATCTGTTGCAGGGACATGGCCAGGGTGTTTTCGTAGGCTGATGTTTGCTCCACCCGAGCCGATGCACCGCCAGAACCGTCCTGCTGACCGGGCGCTGCCAGCACGTTGCCGTTGGCATCGGCGACGGTCACATCATCGGGCACGAGCCCTTCCACCGACGACGCCACCAGGTGGACGATGGCCTGCACCTGGCCGCCCGAGAGTCGCTGGCCTGATGCCGTCTTGATGAGGACCGACGCACTCGGCTTCGTGGCGTCGCCACTGAAGAGGTCCTCTTGGGGAATAACCAGGTGCACACTCGTGGCGTCGATGCCATGAATGGCTCGAATGGTCTTGGAGAGTTCTCCTTCCAAAGCGCGCTGATAATCAACGCGCTGACGAAATTCACTGGTGGTTAGTCCCTGCTTGTCGAGCAGCGCGTAACCGGGTGATCCGTCTGTGGGCAGTCCTTTGGCCGACATATCGATCCGGGTCTGATACACCGCATCCTTCGCCACCATGATGGAGGCGCCGCCGGAGCCAAGCTGGTACTTAATGCCCTGCGAATCCAGGCTTTGCGTGACTGCAGCGGCATCGGCGGGCGCGAGGTTGGTGTACAGCGTGGAGTACTGCTGCTGGCCGGACCAACGAGAAAGACCGAGGGCGCCGGCGGCCACACCGAGACCGGCGAGCACGAGCATGGTCTTCTGTCCACGGGTGAATCCATCGAGCGTTCGCCGAGCTCGCTCGGTCACCAGACTGACATCGAAGCCGGCCATTACGAATTTATCATTTCGATCAAGGGGTCATTTCGGAGGGATGTCATTGCCGGTATTAGACGTTCATTCGCATGATGTCGTTGAATGCTTCAACCGCTTTGTTCCGTACGGCGACGGTGAGTTCTGTGGAGAGCGATGCCTCGGTGGCAGCGATCATGTATTCATGCGGATCGCGCAGTTTCCCCACCGCCGCCTGTTCGGAGAGCCGGTCGGCATTGGCCTGCTGCGCGCTTACTTTGTCGAGTGCGCCGTTCACGAGGTCACCGAACCCGTCACCGGAGGCGCCAGCGCTTTTGCTCGCCGGGTCAACCCGGTTGGTGATGGTGGCAGAGGAGATGGAGGAGAGCGGAGGGATGCTCATGTCACTTTCCGAGGGTGAGGGCTTGCTTGTACGCGTCTCGTACACGCTCGATAACGGCGATGTTTGCCTGGTAGCCGCGCTGGGCCACGAGGAGCGCCGTCATCTGTTCGTTCATGTCGATATCGGGTCGCCGCACGAATCCGTACTGATCGGCCAAAGGGTTCGTCGGATCACTGACCACCACGCCCTCGGCATTTCCTAAGCGCACGGCGTTTACGATGGCGCCACCGTTGGGATCAGCAGTGGCCTGCAAATACCGGGCCTGGTAGGCCGACTCGCTCGTTCGGCGAACGGTGTTGATGTTCGAGAGATTGTCGCTGATCGAATCAAGCCATGTGCGAAACACGTGGAGGCCGCTCTGCGAAGTAGCAAGTGCGCCGAACATCTCGCTCACAGCTGACCCCGGATCGCCGTGCGTAGAAGGCGATACTTGGCATTGAGTGCCTCAATCGACATCTCGTAGCGCAAAGCCGTGTCCGACGAGAGGATCGTTTCGTCGTCGAGATTGACGTTGTTGCCGTTAGCCCCGGTGGGATCCATGGAACGGCGTTGCGACACTTCGACGCTCTCTGGGCGATGCGTGTCGATGGCGTTTTGCAAGCTGGACTCGAAGTCGACGCGCTTGGCGAGATAGCCAGGAGTTTCCAGGTTGGCGATGTTGTCCGTGAGGGCGCGCTGACGGCTGGCTAGGCCGGAAAGCGACATCTGCAGGGCGCGAACGGTGGGATCGATCATGGCTTTCGAGAGAACTCGGTGGCGCCGCCGATCCCTGGCAGCTAGTTGGTGCACTCCGTGCAACGCAACCGATCGTCAGCCGTAGTTCAAACGTGCGACCTTCCCTGGCGAATCATCAACGTTGATGAAGTCTCTAAGGGCGGGCCGCGAAGTCGCCGGGTTCCCTACGCAGGGGTGATGTAGCTATGATAGATGGATGCAAGTAGCCACTCTACGTACAGAAGTTGGTATCCGGGAACTGAAGAACGGGCTGAGCAAGTACATCGATCGCGTTCGCCGTGGCGAGGAAGTCGTTGTCACCGACCGTGGACTCCCTGTCGCCCGGCTCTCATCAATCGAGCACGCGACCGATCGGCTGGCGGAGCTCATCACGGCTGGGATTGTGCGTCCGCCCACCAATGCCAGGCGGCATCAACTGCCAGTGAGAATCAAGGCGAAAGGCACCGTGAGCGACCTCGTCGCCGAGCACCGCCGATGATCACGTATGTCGACCCGTCGACGCTCCTCAAACTGATCATCGACGAGCCCGGCTCTGACCGCGCGGAAGTGATCTGGCGGTCGGCGGATGTTCTGGCGTCGGTGAACTTGATCGTCGTCGAAGCACGAGCGGCACTCGCCGCGGCGTGCCGACAGGGTCGAATCACTGCGGCGAAACATCTCCAGGCCAAGGCCGCGCTGCTCACGCTGGTTGGCGATCTCTATGCGGTGGAGGTTACCGATGCGCTGCTGCACCATGCTGCCGATCTCGCCGAACGCGAAGCCCTGCGAGGGTACGACGCAGTCCACCTCGCGGCGGCGCTGTTGGTGAAGGCATCCGTCATCACATCTGCCGATTCCACACTGTGCGACGCCGCCGCACGCCAGGGATTACACGTCGCCAATCCGCTGATGACCTGAACATCAGCGCGCAAGGTTATGAGATCGACCGTGGTGGCGGCCTTCACCTCGATACCCACGATGAGTCCATCGCTGCGTTCGATGATCTGGTCCACCACGTGTCGACCGCCGTCGACGCGAAGGTGAAGCAGACGATTCGGCGACCACGGGGCGACTCGTTCACAAACAAACAGACGTTTGAGCAATGCGTCGTAACGATCGGCGGTGATCCGGTTGATCTCGCTGGCATCGATGAGCGTCTCCGTCGACGGCTCGCCCGACGTGCTGGCGGCTATGGCGCGGAGATACCGACGAAGTCGGCGCGGATCACGCACATCGGCGATCAATGCCACATCCCGACCCACCAAATGATCGACGTAGGACTCGATCCACGCCGAACGCGTGCGTCCGGTCGAGCGGGCGAGCCCTTACTATTGATTTTTCGCACCGGTAACTATTGGTTCTACGCGCGAGAGTCTGCATCGTCCCGACGGAACTCCCCGGGTTCGGGACCGGCGGGGAGGTGGCTCGCCACCGGATGACCATGTTGGCCGACTTCCGAACCATGACCATTGTTCGCTATCGGCGGCTGTAGTCGAAACCTCATCGGCCGGACTGAGTTCGCTGGAGGTTTTTGGCCCCGGGGTGCTTGAGGAGTCCGGAATACATCGAGGTGAGCAGTGCCTATCGATCCGAAAGATGTTTCCGAATCACGCACCGGATTATCTAGTGGCGGGCGAGCAGGCAACCTGGCACGCTCCTCTCGGGCGTCAGGAACGACGTCCGTTCAGCGGGAGCTAAGACACAGTCCAACGGGCGTGACGGTAAGAGGACATGTCGCTGCAGGCCACTTCAGTCGCGGCGAAATGCGGAGGAACGTCGACGAACTCCGTGATCGGTTGCTCATAGAGCTCGATGCCGCGGTGACGAAACGAATACGCGACTGGCGTCGGGGGCTAGTGCGAAGACAGCTTCGAAGCTGCGTCGCAGGTCTCACTGGAAGCCGCCGCCCCGCATTCCCGCAAAATCGCCAAAGACCTGCGCTCCTAACCTCTGCGGATCGAAAGATTGTGGCTAGACTTTGCCGTCAATTAGCGCCATTATATTTGGATGGAAGCTGGCGTTCGGGAACTTCGGGATCATCTCAGTCGGTATCTTGAGGTCGTTCGGGAGGGGAAGGAAATCACAGTCACGGACCATGGCAAGGCGGTTGCCCGGCTGGTGCCCGTCGAGCACCCCCGATCGCTCGACCGCTTGATTGCCGAAGGGCTGGTCACTCCCGGTCGATCGCCAAAACGAGCGCGTAGCGGAAGGGGTATTTCGACCAAAGGCACGGTGAGCGACCTCGTCGCCGAGCAACGCCGGTGATCGCATACTTTGACACGTCCGCATACTGCCGCTCATCATCGACGAGCCGTCCACTGACCGTTGCAATCGGCTGTGGAATGAGGCCGCCATCGTGGTCAGTGTCCGACTGCTGTATCCAGAAGCTCGTGCTGCGCTGGCTAGAGCGCAACGCTTGCGCCGGATCACGCCACTGCAACTCGCTGCCGCTGTTGTCCAACTTGACGTAATCATGACGGAGATTGACCACGTCGAGGTGACTGAGGAATTGGCCCGCAGCGGCGGTGAGTTGGCGCAAGTCCACGGACTTCGTGGCTACGACGCCGTTCATCTTGCGGCGGCCATGGTCGTCTCCGACGGGGATGTTGTCCTCGTTACAGGCGACGGCGAGTTGGCGTCCGCAGCGCTGGACAACGGGATGGCGGTCGCCGTCACCACCGCGGCATAGTCCCACTCGAGTGACAGCGTGGTCGCGAGTCAGAGATAGTATGTACACGTACCGACTACTCACACCGATGGTCCGCGTTCGGTGCTGACGGCCCGCCCGACCGAGTTCTCCAGTGAATGGCTAGTAAGCGCCATTTCGGAACACCACATCAGTTAAGGCAGCCAGTGGCCTGCGCCAGGGCCCAGCAGGCAGCATCCATTTTTTCTTTGCCGAGTACTCCGATCTTCCGAATAAGCCACTGCCTCGGAACGAGTTGAACGTTGTCGAAGTTGGCGGCGGACTCATGCAGGAGACCCTCGGGTAGACCCAGGGTGACCTCTGATGGAATCGACCGGATCGTTGAAGTTACCGGCGCCGCAAGTACCGAGTGGAGATGACGAACAACCGCTGTCCGCGTCAAGACAACGACTGGCCGAATTTTGTCTCCTTCAAGGTCAGCCAGCCACACTTCACCGCGCCGAGGGAGGGGAACCAATGTGGACGCAGCCATTAGCTCTGCTCCCCGTAAAGGCCAGCCCAATCAACGTCATCGCTCAACGGCACTCGCCGCAATTGCGCCCAGCCGACAAGATCGGCGTTGACGGGCGTGCGCTCGTATCCGTCAACATGGCGACGTTCGAGCTCGTCTTCGATGAGCCGAACCAGGGCGACATCGAGCAATTCAGACACCGACGCCGCCGTCACCAACGCCTGAGCCTGCGAAAGCTTGTTCCCATCCAGCGAAACTGAAATCTTGGTCTTCGTCATGACGATATATTACCAATGGTCGTACCATTGGTACGACCATTGATCGCCAACCCATTAACGGCCCCACGAAGGAAGGAACAGTGATTCCAGGCGGTTGTTTCTCGCAGATATAAGCGCTATCCCCCGCGTTCACCAAGAGGTAGTTCGGTGGCACCGAAACCAGACTAGATAAGCACGCTTACATATGGGAGTCGATGTACACCGGGATGGTGCGGGTGCGGCTGGTATGGCGGCGCCGAGACACGGAGCGCATTTCGTCTTCGATGCATCGGCCGAGATCTTCCATCCGGGCCATGAGTGATTGCGCTCTCGGGGCCAGCGTGGCCGGCATACTGCCTTCCGGCGGTGCCTGTACATCGTGTTCGAACGTGTTCGCGACACTCGACGGATCGAGGGTTAGAGCGTGGGCGACGAGCCGGATATGAGCCTCCAGCTCGTCCAGGTACGCACCCCAGATCTCATTCATGTTGAACCCATGGCGACAACACGACGAACATGTCGGATCTAGGCGACGCGGACGCCGCCGACAGGCTTGCCGGCGGCTCCAGCCACCTGCAATGCGGCCTCGTGCCATGCGGCCTGCAGTGGCTCGATGATGTTGAGGCAGACATCCACGCGTCGCTCGTCCTTACGGATATTTGCCTGAATAAGCTCGGAGTAGACGAATGAATAGAGCTCATTGAGTCCTCTGGCACCGCTCCATGCATCAAGATTTAGGGTACTTTGGAGCTCCAAGACGATGTCTTGGGCGTGAATGAGCAGAGTGTTGACCTCGGCGTGGTCGCCGGCCATGATCGCTAGTTCGGCGAGGCGGAGGTCTCGAACGAGACGGTCGTACAGCATCGTCAGGAGACGAGCGGGGGTGGCAGTAACGATCGCATCCTGCACGTACCGATTCCGTTGAAGTTGGGTGTTCATCCTTGAGTACCCTTCGGGAGCTTGAGAAGAAAGAGAGGTTGATCGCAGTGAGATCAACAGTTATTGTCGAGACAGTTTGTTGATTTCGCCCGCCAAGCGTGTGCTCTGCGCTTGCAGCTTTCCGAGTGCTACCTCGAGATTGCTGAACGTCTTGCGCAAACCGGACTCGCGCAACGCCAGTCGGGTATCCCAACTAGTGATCTGCGTGGTGAGGTTCTTGGAGAGCGACTGCTTGCCTTCGATGGTGGAGGTCAGCTGACCGGTGACGGCTTCGGTGGCGGACTTGGCGACCGTTTCCAGGCGAGCAGCAAATCCGGTGGTGGCGTTGGTGAACGCCGCTTGCACGGCGGCCGGGTCGGCCTGATAGGCGGAGATAAATTTGGCCCGATCAAAGTTCACGTTGGCTTCACGGCCGAGGGTGATGCCGAGTGCTCCGGCCCCACCGGCACCGATCGTGCCGAAGGCGTCATACACCTGACGTTGCAGCAACCGTGCAGTCGAATCGCCGAGCAGCGGTCCGCCCCTGCGGGTTGAGGCGTCGTAGCGAGATTGCGAGGTGATGTAGTTCAGCGCGCCGTTCACTGATTCAATAAGCGTGCTTACTTTAGAGGCAATGGCGTCGGCATCGCTGGCGACGGCAATGGTCACGTCGGTCGTCGGTGCCGCTTTATTCAGTGCCACGACCACACCGGGGAGCACTTCCATCTTGTTTTCCGAAGAGGTGACGGAATAGGCCGACGCCCCCGAGCCGATGGTGATCTTGGCGTCGATCGCTCCTGTGAGGGTGTTCATGCCCCCGAAACTGATATCGAAAACGGAGGTGTCCGAAGTGATCTTGCCGTTCTCGCCAGATGCAGAGGCGGCGAGCTGCAAGCGATAGACACCAGTACTCACTTGCACGGTGGTGGCCCGAAATCCCGCTCCGGCGTTGTTGATGGCGTTGGTGACGGTCGAGAGTTTGCCGTCGCCAAGGTCGACGTTGGCCACCTTCGATGTGCCCGCTCGCAGACCACCGGAAAGGGTGGCGTTGATCGAGCCGAGTCCCCCACCAGCACTGAACGAAACGGCGGCGCCGGCCGAGAGATCGGTGATGGTCGTGGCCTGGGTTCCCACGGTGACGATGGCGTCGGTGCCCGATACGGCGGCGGCGCTCGCACTGAGTCCGAGAGCCGTGAGGGCCGATCCACCGGTGATGGCCAGCTTGGCGGCACTGCCCTCGCGGGTGGTCGCCAGTTCGAGTTTGCCATCGTTGCCGAAGCTCGCCTTGAGTGACCCGCCCGATGCCGTCGTTACCAGCTCGGCCAGGGCGGAACGGGAGTACGTTCCTCCGGCCAGGGTAACGATCTGGGTGGTGGCCGTGGTGCCATCGGTGGCGATCTCGATGGTGGAGCCCGCAGCAATGGTGACCGAGTTGCCGAGAACGGTGCTGCGTTCCACGGCGCCGGCTGAGGATTGGGTCACCGTCAACGTGTGACTACCGACAGCTAGGTCATTCGACGACGTCAGCTGGGAGATGCCGAGAGCCGACGAAGCAGACACGAGGTAGTGCGAATTTGGCGTGGCGACAATGGCCGATGTGGATGACACGGTGCTGCTGGATACCAGGGCGTGGGTGCTGGCGAGACGGTCAATACGAAACGTGAGGTTGCCGGATTGCGCGGTGCTCGTCGTGGTGGCACTAGCGAGTGCGACATCCGTCGACGTCGCCCGCGTCGACTGCCATCCGGTAAGTGCACGTAGCGTCGTCCCGGCATCTTTGAGGGCAAGCATGCGGCTGTTAAGGCTCTGGAATGTGCCAACGAGCGAGTCGTTCTCTGTCCGCTGGGCGGTAAGCCGCATCTGCGACTGACGCTCAACGGCCATGAGCTGCGAGATGGTGTTGCTGGTGTTCAGTCCGCTGATGAGTCCGTCTACGGAAGTGGGCATCGCGTCGGTCCTCTCAGGACAGGTGGGGCATGAACAACGAAACGAAGAGTGTGGGTCATCGTGGTGGCTAGATGGCCATCCAGCCACCACGAATGACTATTTCCGCTCGACCCCTCCGGTTAAGCGAAAAACTGTTGCCGCTCAGGACCCTCGAAGCGAGAGCCGATCAACGGCGGGCGACGCAGCAGACCGAGAAGGTCCACCGCATCACCCAAAAACCAAGCGAGGATCAGCCTCGGAGAAGCTGAAGGACGCCCTGCTGTGACTGGTTGGCCTGGGCCAACATGGCGGTACCGGCCTGGGTCAGGATCTGTGTCCGGCTGTATGCCGTCATTTCCATCGCCATGTCCGTGTCACGGATACGTGACTCAGACGCCGACAGGTTTTCCACCGTCACGTTGATGTTGGCAATCGTGTGCTCGAAACGGTTCTGCACAGAACCGAGGCTTGCCCGCTGCACCGAGACGGCCTTGATCGCCGTGTCGATATCAGTGAGCACCGTGTTGTCGCCGGCGGCGATCTTTGCCGTCGTTGCTGCTGCGGTGGCACCGAGCAGTGTTGCGGAGTCCATCTTGTTGACGGTGACCGTGACGACATCGGCTGCGTTCGTGCCGGAGCCGACCTGGAATTTGAAGGCGTTCGCAGCTGTGTCGAGCAGGTTCTTGCCGTTGAACGACGTAGTCGCCGAAATGCGATCGACTTCGTCGAAGATCGCCGTAGCTTCGGTGCTGGCAGCGGTGCGGGCGGCAAGGTCGTTGCCGCCAGTGTTGGCTGACTGCACGGAGAGGTCACGAGCACGCTGCAGCAGCGAGTGGACCTCGGTCAGGGCGCCTTCTGCCGTTTGCACGACGCTGATGCCATCCTGGGCGTTGCGCACAGCGACCTTGAGGCCACCGATCTGCGAACGCATGCCTTCGGAAATGCTGAGACCGGCGGCGTCATCGGCGGCACGGTTGATGCGGAAGCCGCTCGACAGTTTTTCCAGGCTCTTGGCCATCTGTCCGTCAGAGACGTTCAGGTTGCGGTAAGCGTTGGCTGCTGCGGTGTTTTGATTAATGCGGAGACCCACGGGAATCCTCCTTGATTCGTAGTTTGGTCAGGAACTTCGGGCGCTCAATCCGTGAGCATTCCGAATGCCACGCTGGGTGGCTATGTTCCCGATCGTCTACCGAGCGGAGGAACTGCGGAGTTACACCAAGGTTTTCACCGAATGAGTCGGGCGACCTAACCGCGACCTAAACGGGGGAGCCAGAAGGCTGAACTATGGCTTCGACAGCGCCTGCAACTGAACAAGAGCGTCTGCACTCGGCGACGACGCGTCAATGTTCGCTGCCTTGAGTTGAGCAATGACTTCTTCGCGGTAGACCGGGACCGAACGCGGGGCCTGGATCCCAATACGTACGTGATCACCACGAACTTCGAGCACGGTGATCACGACGTCGTCGCCGATCATGATGCTTTGGTTGGCACTACGGGTTAAAACGAGCATCCGTGCTCCTTGAAGGTCGTATGAGGCGAAGTACGAATGACCGTACCCGACCTCAACGCTGAAACAGTGGTTCGCGAGTGGAGAAGTCTTCGTGCAGAACGGCCTGAATACTGCGACGTGTTTGCCGATTGACGATCAACGGTCCAAGCAGATTTGCCGTGGCGTTCTTCGCCTGCTCGGGCACGGTCACGATGACCAAGACCAGGCCATCGTCGGGTGTGGCGATGCCCAACCAATCTGCCACCTCATCGTCGATTTCTGGGTGGTAATCCGGGAAAAAAGCTTCCGGGGTGGCGACGAGAAACTCGGTGGCGTCGTCAAGGCATTTGATGAGCGAAAACGGCCCGTCGTCGGCGCCCCATGAGGACAACGAGAAGCGACGGGCCCCGGCAAATCCGGGAATGCCGTGGTCGAACACGAGGTCAGCCGATTTCGTGGTCTCGTTGACGACCGGGAGTGTGTCGTGTACTTGCATGGTTCCGTTCATAGCGCACCAATGGACCTTGGCGTCGGCACGCCTGCGTCGATCGCCAGAATCATCGGAGGAAATCCATCAGCGATGGCTGGATCACCCGAGCCGCCGCAGCGAGCGACGCTTGATACGCCACCTCCTGCAACTTGAGGTCCGTCAGCGTCTTCGGGAGGTCGATGCTCTCGATGTCATTGAGCGAGCTGATGCGATTGTCTCGGCTCTGCGCATTGCGGGTCTGCGTCGCCTCCAACATATTGGTACGCGCACCTACGGTTGCGAGTGCGTTCTGCATTCGATTCATTGCCCCGTCGATGCCGACCAAGCTGACGGATGCAATGGCCGACGGGTTGGTGCGAATGTTGGCCGCCAGATCGGTGAGTACTTTGAAAGCATCCGCGCCGACCGGTCCGAACACTTCGGGTCCTGTGAGATTGACCTGCACAGACGTACCTTCAGCGATCGGTCGAAGCACGGTGCCGGCATCGCCCATGTACGTGCCGGTGGCGTCGTAGGCCACGTCCGGCGAACCGCTCGGTTGCACTGCTGTTCCGGAGAAAAGCGGGCGACCGAGCCGGGAGGTGTTGGCCACCCCCATGAGCTGGGTCCGCAAGCCGTCGACCTCTAAGGCGAGAGCTTCACGATCCGCTGCACTCAACGCCCCGTTCACCGCCGAAACGCCCAGTTCTCGGGCGCGGCGGAGAACGACGTTGCTGCTCTGCAGAGCGTTGTCGGCTTCGGCCAGCCAGCCCGCCCCATCGTTGGCGTTGCGATCGAACTGGGCATGCCGAGCAATGTTGGCCCGCAGATTGAGCGCCGTAGCAGTGCCGCCGGGGGAGTCCGACGGCCGCCCAATTTCGCGGCCGCTCGAAAGCTTCTCCTGAAGCGACTGCATGGCGGACAGGCTGCGCTGCATGTTGGCCTGCACACCGTTGGTGGCGCTGCGTTGGGTGACGCGAAATAAAGCGGACATACCATTCCCTCTCAGCGGCCGACAAGGCCGGTGTTTTTGATCAATGTCTCGAGCATCGAATCGACAGCAGTGAGGAAGCGGGCCGAGGCATTGTACGCATGCTGGATCGCCACCATGTTTGCCATCTCTTCGTCGATGTTGACGCCCGACGTGGCTTCTCGGGCGGCGTCCACTTTTTCGGTGACAACGCTCTGGGTCGAGACCTGGCGGTTCACCGTGCGCGCCTCAATTCCGAGACGTTGCACAAATGACGCGTAGGCCTTGCCGGGACTCGTTAGATCAGCGATCTTGGCAGCCACGGATCCGTCTCGGAGGGCTGAACCGATGTTCGCTGCGGCGACCTTCGTCGGGTCGCTGGCGATTGTCGGGTTGACGCTGATACCGGTTGGACCCATTACGAAAAATGCCACGCCAGCAGCACCGGAGAGGTCGAAGCCAGTTGTATGGATGGCGTTCACATCGGTGGTCAGCGTTTGTGCCACGGACGTCAGCTCGGTCCGGTAGCCGGGAATGTTCGTGTTGATTGCGACCTGGGCGGCGCCAATGCGGCCACCCGCGGTCGCCGGCAGACCGAGGCGATCCCACACGACAGCCGTCGAGCCCGGAGTGGTTGTCGCGTCGACGCGTAACGCGTCGGCTCGATTGCCCCGGACCAGCGCCATAGACCCCACATAGACGTCGACAACGCCGTTCTCCTGCGGGCGCACCGTCACCCCAACCTGCTCAGAGAGAGTGCGCACGAGGGCGTCTCGCTGGTCCATCAGATCGCCCGCCGGCATGTCCGCGGTTACGGCCGTCCGAATGCGGTTGTTCAGATCGGCAACGGCGGCCGCAGTCGTGTTGACGTCAGCCACGGTCGATTGCAGTTCGTGAAGAGTATTCTCGCCGAGCGTTTTTAGTGAGCCATCGAGTTGGGCGAATGATGCGGTGAGCGTCGATGCGGTTTCGACAAGTTGGCGACGGGCAGCGAGGTCGTCGGGTCGATTGGCCACGTCGTGCCACGCCGCCATGAACGTGTTGATTTGGGCGGAAAGGCCGGTATCACTCGGTTCGTCGATCGTATTTTCAATTTGTCCGAGCAACGACTGCGTCTGCCTCAACGATGCGTCTGCCCCGTGTTCCTGCAGTGCCCGAATCTCCAGGAACTGATCGGTGATCCGATATGCCGTACCGGCGCGCACACCGGTACCGGTGCCGTTGGTGCGGGCGAAGATCGCCGCCGCTGTTGGATTCGTCTGCGCGCTTAGATCAACGCGCTGGCGGCTGTACCCGGGGGTGTTGACGTTGGCGAGGTTGTGTCCCGCAACGTCGAGGGCGCGTCGATGGGCAAGGAGCCCGGACAGCCCCACACTCAGGCCACCGAAGTCACTCATCTACATGGCCTGATCAACGAGGAATGACGTTTCTTTCCGACTGCCCATTCGCCCGCCTGTCCGCTCGCGAGTGGCCCGCTCCAACAAATCCCGGGTCGCGGCCGCTCCGCGATGGACGAGTTGCTTATTGGCATGGGCCTGCGCGCCTATCTCATCGGTGATCTCCAGGAACGATGCACGGTGGTGGACCAGGAGATCGTCCCAAGGCGCCGGGGCCACTTCCGCAAGCTCTCGCAAACTCGGATTTTTACCCAGTCCCAGGCCTGGTGCTGCGCCCTCAACCAACGCCGCTCGTAACAATCCGCAACGACGGATCTCCTCGAGGACGGCTTCCACTTCCCGAGTGGCGGCCGCCAACCATCGAGTCCGTCCGGCCGAAAGAAGCAGGTGCTCCTCCTCCAACTTGAAGAGAAGCATCTCCAATAGCGATTGCTCACGCAGCAGCGCAGCGCTGATTTCAGAAAGGCTCATGATGATTTCCCGATCAAAAAGAGGGCGGCGGTATAAGGAGCCCCGGGGTTGCACCAGGGTTCATCGTTCTCTCTCGGCCGAACGAAGCCCGATGTGCGGCTTCTTTGACGTTTTGTCCTGCCTCAAGATTTCGTCAAAAAAGGCGTCAGGTCGGAGGGGAACCGGTCGAGACGGATTTCGAGTCGGAAACACCGATTCGGAAACGCTGAGACTTCCGTGACCTCTCCCGCAACGTCAGCCT
>JAYVSS010000247.1:0-3740 GCA_043775075.1 Acidimicrobiia bacterium | reverse complement strand
GGGTCGGCGACGGCGGCGTGGTCGCCCTCTCGGGTTCGACGGATACCGAAATTCTGGTGTTCCTCGATTCGCTCGGGATACGCCCCGGTGTGCTTGTCGAGATTGCCGAAAAGCACCCCTTCGACGGACCGATCGTCGTCAGTGTGGACGGCGAGTTCCGCACCGTTGGCGAACGTCTCGCCAAACAGATTTTCGTGAAGGCGCGCCATCTGGTGGCCGCCGATCGACCCAGCCGTGCCGAGACCGAACCGGTCGACGCTCGAACGACACCAACCGACCGCAAACGAAAGGAACTGTCGGCATGAACCCCCTTGTATTCGCAGCAGAAGGGGGGTACCAGGAGTTCGTCTTGCGCGGCGGAGAAAAACTGGTCCTCCTTATTTCCGGTCTCTCGGCCGTCCTGGCCATCGCCGTCGGTTTCATCTTGATGAAGCAGGTTCTCGCCGCCGACCAGGGCACCCCAAAGATGCGAGAGATCGCTGCTGCTATCCAAGAAGGCGCGGCCGCCTACCTGAAGCGCCAGTTCAGAACGATTGCGTTCATCCTCGTGCCCCTCGCTGTGGTTGTCTTCGTGACGTCGTCGGCGATCATCAAACCCGACAACACCGTCGCCCTGAGCTTCGCCCAGGCCGGTATCTTCCGTACCCTGGCGTTCGTGCTCGGTTGCTTCGCTTCCGGACTAACCGGCTACATCGGCATGACATTGGCGACGAAGGCCAATGTGCGAACCGCCGCCGCGGCCCTCACGAACTCGATGCCCAAGGCCCTCGACGTGGCGTTCAAGACCGGCGGCGTGGCCGGCATGTTTACCGTTGGCCTGGGGCTTGCTGGAGCCACCGCAATCATCGCCATCTTCCAAAACTCGTCCTCGGTGATTCTCATCGGTTTCGGATTTGGTGGTTCGCTCCTGGCGTTGTTCTTGCGCGTTGGCGGCGGGATCTTCACCAAGGCGGCCGACGTCGGCGCTGACCTCGTCGGCAAGGTCGAGGCCGGCATCCCGGAGGACGATCCCCGCAACCCGGCGACCATCGCCGACAATGTGGGCGACAACGTGGGCGACTGTGCCGGTATGGCCGCTGACCTTTTCGAGTCCTACGAAGTCACCCTGGTGGCCTCGATCATCCTCGGTGTGGCGGCGTTCAAGGCCATCGGCGTCAACCCGGCCCTCGGCCTCGTGTTCCCCCTCGCTGCTCGTGCCATCGGCGTGCTCGCCTCCATTGCTGGTGTGTATGCGGTGAAGGCCAAGGAAGGCGAGACCGACGCCCTTAAGCCGATCAACCGCGGCTTCCTCGTTGCTGGTTCGATCACTCTCGTCGGCGTGCTGGCCCTCGGCCTTGGATACATCGGTGACACCAAGGGCAACGGCATCAACGAAGGTCTTCGGTGCGCCCTCGCCGTCATCGTTGGTCTGGTGCTCGCCCAGTTGGTAAGCAGACTTACGGAATACTACACGGCCACCCATCACCGTCCGGTGAAAGAGATTGCTGATTCGGCCAACACCGGACCAGCCACCGTGGTCCTCTCCGGTACTGCGGCCGGCCTCGAGTCCTCCGTGTACGCCGTGCTGGCCATAGCCGGGGCCATCGGTGTTGCTCTCGCTCTCGGTGGAGGGAACCTCCAGTTCTCCTTCTATCTCGTCGCCCTGTGCGGCATGGGCATGCTGGCTACCACCGGCGTTATCGTCGCCGAGGACACCTTCGGTCCGGTGTCGGACAACGCCGCCGGAATTGCTGAAATGTCTGGCGAGTTCCACGGCGAAGCCGAGAAGATCATGGTGTCGCTCGATGCTGTTGGCAACACCACGAAGGCCGTGACGAAGGGCTTCGCCATCGGGTCGGCCGTCATCGCCGCCGTGGCCCTCTTCGCCTCGTTCATTGAGGGCATCGCTAAGGAAACGCTCCCCGCCGACGTCATCGCCAAGGCCGAGAAGTTACCCCGTGGCATCTTCGACCTTCTACCGATCAACGTCGCTGATCCTAAGGTTTTCATAGGTGTACTTATCGGTGGGTCCGTGCCGTTCCTCTTCTCGGCCATGGCCATTCGTGCGGTCGGTCGCACCGCCGGCGTGGTCGTCGACGAAGTGCGTCGTCAGTTCGCTGATGGTCAGATCATGGCCGGCACGAAGAAGCCGGACTACGGCCCAGTGATCGACATCTGCACCACGGCATCACTACGTGAACTTACGACCCCGGCCCTGCTCGCTGTGCTCACTCCGATTGTTGTCGGCTTCGGCATTGGATGGCAGGCCCTTGGCGGCTTCCTCGTGGCCGTCATCCTGTGCGGTCAGTTGATGGCCAACTATCTGTCCAACGCTGGCGGCGCGTGGGACAACGCCAAGAAGTACATCGAAGATGGCCACCATGGCGGCAAGGGTTCCGACGCCTATCGTGCTGCGGTGATCGGCGACACCGTTGGTGATCCGTTCAAGGACACCGCCGGTCCGGCGCTCAACCCGCTGATCAAGGTGATGAACCTGGTCTCGCTGTTGGTCCTCCCGGCCATCATCAAGCTCCAGGACAACGACGGTGGACGTTTCGCCGTCGCCGGTGCCGCCCTCGTGGTCTTAGTCGGTGCCATCGTGTTCTCGTCGAAGAAGCCGTCGGGCATCGTCACCAGCTGAGTATCGCCCCGCGCATCCCGGTCAAGTGTGAAATGTGCGCGTCAAAGTGGGTGTTCAGCGGCCCGCTGAAACTTCACACTGACGCGCACATTTCACACTTGGGGTGAACAAGTAGCCTTTTTCGGTGCTTTCGCTTGTGACCGGAAACGTTCTTGCCCTTGGACTTGATCCGGAAAAGCTGATCAACCGGTGGGGGCTCGTCGGCATTGCGCTGATTGTTTTCGCCGAATCGGGGCTACTCATCGGCTTCTTTCTTCCCGGCGACTCGTTGCTGTTCACCGCTGGTCTCCTGGCGGCTCGGGGGACGCTTCCGAACATCGTCTGGGTCGCCGCCGTGTGCTTCGCCGCGGCGGTGGTGGGAGACCAGGTCGGATACCAGATCGGTTTGAGGGCCGGACCGGCGTTGTTTGATCGGCCCAAGTCACGGTTGTTCAATCCCCGTAACGTCACCAAGGCACAGGGATATTTCGACCACCACGGCCCAAAAACCGTGCTTCTCGCTCGGTTCGTGCCGATTGTGCGAACGTTCGCGCCCATCGTCGCCGGCGTGGCCCAAATGCGTTACCGAACCTTCGTCATGTTCAACCTTGTCGGCGCGCTGATGTGGGGCATCGGCGTGACCGTGGCCGGCTGGGCGCTGGGGAAAAAGTTTCCCTCGCTCGTGAATCGCATCGACCTGCTCGGTCCGCTCATCATCGTGGTCTCGCTGCTCCCGGTGGCCAACGAATTCCGTAAGCACCGTAAGCAGCACCGCGCCGCGGCCAAGTTGTAACGCCGCTGGAGTGCACGTACTGACTACTCAGGTGGGCGTGGCGTTCTCCACCATCCGGGCATAGACGACGGTGTTGTCGTTATACGAGCGCACGCTTCGGTTGAACGTCCCGCCGCAGGTGATGAGGCGAAGTTCCGGCCCCTCCGTTGGTCCGTAGACGGATACGGCGGGAAAACGGTCCTTCGGGTAGCGGTCAATCCGAGTAACGGAAAAGGTCAGGACGACGCCGTCTTTGCGGGCAATCCGAATGAGGTCATCGGGTTTGAGCTGATTCAGTCGAGCAAAAATTGCCGGACCCTGCACACTGTCGAGGTGCCCGGCGAGCACGGCTGGACCCTTTTCGCCCGG
>JAYVSS010000246.1:0-2240 GCA_043775075.1 Acidimicrobiia bacterium | reverse complement strand
GCCCCGTTACCTCAACGGAGTGGCGTCAAGCAATCACAGAGCGCCCTCATCCCGAAAGGGGTGCGGACGTCACGAGCCGACCGTTCCCAGGTGGTGGTGAACGGTCGGTTCGGCGCGTCAGCGGTCGTTCACCGGTTGCCGCTTTGCGGTCAAACGTTCATGGGGTCCAATTCGACCTTCACCGGAGGCTCGGAAACCACGGCGTTCCAGAAGATGTCGTCGGGAGTGGCGAGCATGGCCCGGTACCGGTCGGCGGGGTAGACGAGATTTAGCCTGGCGTTTTCGTAGGTCACTTGGGGAACGGCGGTGGCTGGCTGTTCGTAGGTTGCGGGCGACACATACGTGGAAAGTTCGGCGTCGGTGATTCCGGCCAGTTCTTGGACCTCGGGGTCGATCCACGCCCGGTAGTCGATGTTCGCTCCGGTGGCCACTTCCAGACAGAGGCCTTCGGGCCCGGCGAAGTACATAGATTGGCACATGCCGTGGTCCATGGGCCCGATCACCGGGATACCGCGACTGCGGATGCGGTCGCGCATGGCGTAAAGGTCATCGAGGGTGTCGACGTTGAAGGCGACGTGTTGCAGGGTGCCGCCGGGCATTGGGCCGCCGGCGTTGCCGGCATGGGTGACGCCGAGTTCGTTGCGGTTGGAGTTGTCGGGGTGTTGGACGAACGCCACGCAGCAGGACGGGTTCAGCTGCACGAAGCCGTGGAAGGTGTTCTCCACGCCATGCATCCAATACAGCGCCTTCAGTTCGCCACCAAGAACGTCGGTGAAGAAGGCAATTTGCGTCTTGATGTCCGTGGTCGATAGGGCTAGGTGATGAATACCATTCGGATGCAGAGCCATATTCGAATCGTACGGCCGCATGCCGAAAACCGCCACCAACTACGCAGAGCGAACCACGCCGAGCGGGTCCGGCGCGCGGTCGTGGCGAAGACTCTCGACCAGACCGACGAGCTGGCGCATCATTTCGTCGGTCGCTCGACGGACGTCGTCGGGTGATGTCTCGGGGATCGCTCCGCTGTCTGGCAGCCCAAGAAAGCGGCGGGCGAGGAACGGGGGACCGAGCCGCATCGTCACCTCCGGTCGGCGCCACAGAGCGCGCAACAGCGAGAGCAGCTTGCGGCGCCGTCCGACGACCTTGTGGGCGCCGACCGATGCCAGCGGCACGATTGGCACGCCCACCTGCAGAGCGAGGCGAACGGCGCCGGTTTTCGCCCGCTCGGGCCAGAACCGCTCGTTGCGGGTGATCCGACCTTCGGGATAGAGGGCGATCGCCTCACCGGCCCGCAACGCTTCAGCGGCCGGACCCAACGCTGCTGCTGGGTTCGGTCCCCGTCGCGGCACGGCAATGTACCCCAGGGCGCGAAGGATCCGGCCAAGGAGCGGCGCCTCGATGATCCCGGCGGTGCCGAGGAGACGCAGTGGTCGGCCGAGCTGGCGTCCGGCCAGGGCGAGGAATATGCCGTCGGCCAACGACGTGTGATTGGCGACGACGATCAGCCCTCCGGGTGGAAGGTGGCGGAGGGTCTCGTTCCGCTCGCTCGCCCGAGCCACCTCCAAGCGGGCGAACGACGCCACCACCGAACTGAGCAGGGCACCGAGAACGGCGTAGAGGACCGAACCGCCGACGCCGGGTTTCTTCCAGGAACCACTCATGGCCAAGAGGGTAGGACCCCGGATGATGAAGTGTGGTGGTTCGGGCCAGCCCGTAGGGTGGCGTCGACCTATGGACGACACCCGGCTTTCCCCCATCGCCAACCTTGGTCTCACGACGATCAGGACGACATCGATCGAGTCGGTCGGGGGTGCACCGATGCTGCTGTGCACGATTGACAATCCGTCGAGCGACCTGAACTCGGTGGATGCGGCCCTGCACCACGATTTCGTGGCGCTGTTCGGAGCGCTGCGCCATGAACGAGCGGCCCGGGCCGTGGTGTTGACCGGCTCGAAGCGGGCCTTTTGTGCCGGCGGGGATTTCGCCTGGTTCGACGAGCTCCATGAGGTGGGCGCCCTGGACGCGCTCCGACGAGACGCCAAGCTGCTGATTGGAGACCTGCTCGACATTGAGGTCCCCATCGTATGTGCGCTTAACGGTGCCGCCGTCGGCCTCGGAGCGTCGATCGCCCTGCTCAGCGATGCCGTGGTCATGTCGGAGACGGCCACCATCGCTGATCCTCATGTCCGCGTCGGAATCGTCGCCGGAGATGGGGGTACGACGATTTGGCCGCTGGTCCT
>JAYVSS010000245.1:0-3209 GCA_043775075.1 Acidimicrobiia bacterium | reverse complement strand
CGTAATCGCCGCCGTCAACGTCGTCTTCCCATGATCAATATGACCCATAGTACCAATATTCAAATGGGGCTTATTACGCTCAAATTTAGCTTTAGCCATCGCTCTTTAATTCCTTCGTGAATTCGCGGTTTGCGGTGAATGGGGTGTTGTTACTCGCCGCGAACGCGGGCGATGATCTCTCGCGAGACGGTTTCTGGTACTTCTTGGTAGGAATCGAAAATCATGGTGTAGGCGGCCCGACCCTGAGTACGCGAGCGCAAGTCGCCGACGTAGCCAAACATATTGGACAACGGCACCTTGGCCCGGATGACCTGAGCATTTCCCCGGGCCTCCATGCCTTCCATCTGGCCACGACGGCTGTTGATATCGCCGATGACGTCGCCCATGTAATCGTCTGGGGTAACGACTTCGATCTTCATGATCGGCTCGAGGAGAACCGGCCGGCACTTGCGAGCCGCTTCCTTGAAGGCCATCGAACCACAGATCTTGAACGCCATTTCGGAGGAGTCGACGTCGTGGTACGAGCCGTGGACTAGACGGACCCGAAGGTCCTCAAGCGGATACCCGGCGAGCACGCCACCAGCCAGGGCTTCAGTGATACCGGCATTGACCGGCTGGATGTACTCACGGGGAATAACGCCACCGGTGATTTTGTCCTCGAAGACATACCCGCCGCCAGGGTTGGGCTCGACGTCGATCACCACGTGGGCGAACTGGCCCTTGCCGCCAGTCTGCTTCTTGTACACCTCAACATGGCCGATCACGCTGCCGCGAATCGTCTCCCGGTAGGCCACCTGAGGCTTACCCACGGTGGCTTCCACGCCGAACTCACGCATCATGCGGTCAACCAGCACTTCGAGGTGAAGCTCTCCCATGCCGGAGATGATGGTCTGACCGGTCTCGTCGTCCGTGCGCACACGGAACGTTGGGTCTTCGTCGGACAGGGAGTACAACGCCTTGCCGAGCTTGTCCTGGGCCTCTTTGGACTTGGGCTCGATGGCCACGTGGATGACCGGCTCGGGGAATTCCATGCGCTCCAAGATGATCGGAGCATCTTTATCGCAAAGCGTGTCGCCGGTGGTGGTGTTCTTGAAACCGAGGCCAGCCACAATGTCTCCGGCGAGGGCAATTTCGAGGTCTTCGCGCTGATTTGCGTGCATGAGCAGAATGCGGCCCAGACGCTCTTTTTTGTCCTTCGTCGAGTTGTACAACTCGGAGTTCTTGGTGACCTTGCCCGAGTACACGCGGAAGTACGTCAGCTTGCCAAACGGGTCGGCGACGATCTTGAAGGCTAGGGCGGCGAACGATTCGTCCTCAGACACCTTGCGGAACACCGGACCGTCGGTCTTCGGGTCGACGCCTTCGGTGGGCGGAAGGTCGAGAGGCGACGGGAGGAAATCCACCACTGCGTCCAGCATCGGCTGCACGCCCTTGTTCTTGAACGCCGAGCCGCACAGCACAGGAACGAATTCGAAGGCCAGAGTGCCGTTACGGATGGCCCGCTTGATGTCGACCTCGTCCAGCGCCTCGCCGGCCAGGTACTGCTCCATCAACTTCTCGTCTGAGGTGGCGATCGTCTCGAGAAGTTCTTCGCGGTACTGGTTGGCTTCGTCGATCATATGGGCCGGGATATCGGTCTCGTCCCACGTGGCGCCCAGTTCTTCGTTGTCCCAGATCAAGGCCTTCATCTTGACGATGTCGATGAGACCAATGAAGGGCGCGTCGGCCTCGGCCCCGCCGGCGCCGAGCGGAATTTGGAGGACGGCAACGGTGGCGTCGAGGCGATCCTTGACCATATCCACAGTGCGGTAGAAATTGGCGCCGATGCGGTCCATCTTGTTGATAAAGCACATGCGGGGCACGTTGTACTTGTTGGCTTGACGCCACACTTGCTCGGTTTGCGGCTCGACACCGGCGACAGAGTCAAACACCGTGACGGCGCCGTCGAGAACGCGGAGCGACCGCTCAACTTCGATGGTGAAGTCCACGTGGCCCGGAGTATCGATGATGTTGATGCGGTGGTTGTTCCACACACACGTGGTGGCCGCCGAGGTGATCGTGATGCCGCGCTCCTGCTCTTGGATCATGTGGTCCATCGTGGCGGCACCGTCGTGCACTTCACCGATTTTGTAACTTTTCCCGGTGTAATACAGGATTCGCTCGGTCGTGGTGGTCTTGCCGGCATCGATGTGCGCCATGATGCCGATATTGCGCGTGCGCTCGAGAGGAAACTCGCGGGCCATGATCTTCTCTGTTCGTATGGGAGGTCGGGTGGGTCAGGCTGTCAAGGAACGAAATACCGCAGGCGATACCGGTTGGCGACCGGAGTGCTACCAGCGGTAGTGGGCGAAGGCCTTGTTGCCTTCGGCGGTCTTCTGCACGTCGTCTCGCTTCTTAACCGATGCCCCTACGCCGTTGTTGGCATCGAGCAACTCGGCCGCCAGTCGCTCAGCCATTGACCGCTCGCGACGTTTGCGGGCGTTTTCCACAAGCCAGCGGATGGCGAGCGTATTCGCCCGGCGGGGCTTGACCTCGATCGGCACCTGGTAGGTGGCGCCACCAACTCGGCGGCTCTTCACTTCAAGGGCCGGACGGACGTTGTCCATCGCCCGCTTGAGCACGGCCAGGGGTTCGGCCTGAGCCTTTTCAGCGGCCTTTGTCATGGCGTCGTAGACGATCTTCTCGGCCGTGGAGCGCTTGCCCTCAAGCAGCACCTTATTCACCACGTTGGAGACGAGTACGGAGTTATAAACTGGATCCGGGAGGATCTCACGGCGGGGGGCAGGACCCTTGCGAGGCATAGCGGTGCGTTCCTGTTTCTTCTAGTTCTTGGCGATCAGGCGGTAAGCGCTGGTCACGGCTTCTTCGCGCCGTAACGCGAACGGGACTGCTTACGGTTCTTCACACCGGCGGCGTCGAGCGTGCCCCGGATGATCTTGTAGCGCACACCCGGGAGGTCCTTCACCCGACCGCCACGCACGAGCACAATCGAGTGCTCCTGCAGGTTGTGGCCTTCCCCAGGAATGTATGCAGTGACTTCGACACCGGAGTTCAACCGAACACGAGCGACCTTGCGAAGCGCCGAGTTCGGCTTCTTCGGAGTCGTGGTGTACACACGGGTACACACCCCGCGGCGTTGCGGAGAGCCCTTCAGGGCCGGGGTCTTGGTCTTATCGACTTTGGACTCTCGGCCTTTGCGGACCAGCTGC
>JAYVSS010000244.1:0-12230 GCA_043775075.1 Acidimicrobiia bacterium | reverse complement strand
CGTAATCGCCGCCGTCAACGTCGTCTTCCCATGATCAATATGACCCATAGTACCAATATTCAAATGGGGCTTATTACGCTCAAATTTAGCTTTAGCCATTGGAAGTATTCCTTGTGAAGGGGGATGGTTGTTGACAGGAAGTTTGTAGCGGCGGTCGGACTCGAACCGACGACAACACGATTATGAGCCGTGTGCTCTAACCACCTGAGCTACGCCGCCCAGCCGCGCACCACCGAAGATGGGGCGCGAGAGGCCCAGAAAGAATAGCGCGGGAGGGGCCTGGGAGGAACCGCATTTGTTGCGCTCGCGAGCACCGACGGGAGAAGCCGGAATCGGCCAGGCAAGCGGGTGGAGCCCTCTGTCGGAATCGAACCGACGACCTTTTCCTTACCATGGAAATGCTCTACCGACTGAGCTAAGAGGGCGCTGCGGGGCAAACGTTAGCAGCCGCGTCCGACCCCTCAGCAGTGCTTTGAACTCGAATAGCCGGCAATCACGTTCGGCGACGGGTGACCGAAAACGCCGTTGCTCGACCGAGAGCAACTCCTAACATCGGCGCTGTGCCGTCTGTTTTCACCCGCCGGGTGCAACCTCATGATGCGCCCGCGCTGATGGGCATTTACAACGCCGAAGTGCTCGAGTCCACCGTAACCATGGACATGGTGGCGCGAACACTGACCGATCAGTTGGCCTGGATAGACGCGCACCGCGGCGTGCACGGAGCCGTCGTTGCCTTCGACGAAGATCCGATCGGCGGACACGAACGGGTTCTCGGCTTTGCGTCGATTTCGCCTTGGCGTTCGCGGGCGGCGTACGCCACGAGTGTGGAGAACTCCGTGTATGTGGATCGAGCCCACCAAAACCGGGGCATTGGTCGGGTGCTGCTGGACGATGTGCTCCGAGTCGGCGCCGACAGTGGGTTTCATACGTGCTTCGCCCGCATCATGAGCGGCCACGAGGCGTCGATCCGCCTCCATGCGTCACGGGGGTTTGAGCTCGTCGGGGTGGAGCGCGAGGTGGCTCGCAAGTTCGGACGGTGGATCGACGTCACGGTGATGCAAAAGCTGCTGTAGAAGAGCGGGGATCGCCCGGCTGGAGAGCGGAAATGCGACAGGCGGACCCGGAGGTCCGCCTGGTGGCAATGCTCGGAGTGGGCCGGGAAGGATTTGAACCTTCGAAGATCGCTCAGCAGATTTACAGTCTGCCCCCGTTGGCCGCTTGGGTACCGACCCGAGATTGCAGGCGTGAACGTTAGCCTGTGGCTATGCCCTCTTTCGACGTAGTTTCTGAAATCGACGAGCAAGAAGTAAAGAACGCCGTGGATCAAGCGCAGCGTGAAGTCACGACCCGGTTCGACTTCAAAGATACCGACTCCTCCATTGAGTTGGCCGATTCGAAAGTGACCCTTGCTTCGATCAGCGAAGACCGCCTCCGTGCTTTGCTCCAAGTCCTGGAGGAGAAATTCGTTCGGCGCGGCGTGTCCCTCAAGACGCTCGACAAGGGAAAGATCGAGGAGGCAACCAAGGGAACGGCTCGTCAAGTGATCACACTCACCGCAGGGATCAGTTCGGACAAGGCGAAGGAAATTAACCGGTCGCTGAAGGAATCGGGTCTCAAGGTCCAGAGTCAGACGCAGGGCGACTCCGTCCGCGTCACCGGAAAGAAGCGCGATGACCTGCAGGGAGCGATCGCGTTTCTTAAGGACAAGGACTTCGATATCCCGCTGCAGTTCGACAACTTTCGCGACTGAGCGTGCGTACTGGGCGCGACCCGTGTTTGATCAAGCGCGGGCGGCGCGGATCCAATAGGCGCGCGTAGGAGATCAGTGGTAGCCGCTGTGGTGGTAGAGGCAGGGAACGCCACGACGTTCGAACATGGCGACGTTGCGTTCGTCGTCCTCCACCGCCAACTCCGGCATAAATCCGTAGGCGCGCATTTCATGGAGCGCATAGTCCTTAAAGTCCCGAGCGAGTTGATAGTCGCCGTAGTCGCGCATGATGAGCAAGTCCCATCGCACGTCGTGACGGGCCAACCAGTCGAGGGTGAGGTCGGCGACGCTCGATGGGCGAGCCGTCATTAGGACAAGGGAGAGGGCCGGGTCGAGCAAACGGGCCATCGCCGCGACCGGAACGATGAGCGGGTCCTTACCGCATTGATCGAAGAACTGCGTCCAGTTCCGACGGCCACCTGTCACCAAATGTTGCCGATGGGTAGCGTCGGCCAACACCCCGTCGACGTCGAAGATGGCGCAGCGCCCCGGAGCCACCGGTCCGGTGCGCCACCACCAGTTTTCCGGGTCGTATCGCAGTCCCCCAAGCCGGTCGATTCCGCCTGGACTGGTCACGCCTGGTCCCGCATTCTCTCCTCTACGACGTAGCCGAGCACGATGCCGTTCGGTTCTTCGAACGATTCTATGCGCGCATAGATTGCATCGTGATTGTCCACGACGCACGGGATATCAAGGCGACGAAACTCCATGACGACGTCGTTGACATCATCGGGGTCGTCGGGGTCCGTGCCTTCCAGAAGCGCCTCGGCGAGCGTGCGGCCGGCCAATTCGAATTGCCCTTCGGTATCGCACCGAATCACCGGCGCGTCAGCGACCCGTCGTTCGCCGCGGTCCCCGACCCAGTAGCCGAGAAGCTCCCCGCCGAAGACTTCAGCGACCCACCGGACCTGGGTGGTCATTCGCTCGAACGCCCGGGCGATGGGCGCTTCGACGCCATTCTCGACGGTGAAGTCAGTAAAGAGATCGTCGGCGTCCTCGCCTTCGAGGAGAACCATTTCGTACGCATCGAGGAGGTCTACCTCTTCGGCATACTGTGCTCGCCAGAGTGCGGCTAGGTCGTCGGGAACCGGCTCGCCGCGCAGGACGTCAGCGGACAGCGCCTTAAGTGTCGCTCGAAGCTCGGTTTCGTCGACATCATCCAGAGGCACCGGACCATTCTCACCCAAGTCTTTGCCGCTGGCTGGTCAGTTTGGTTCCGCCAAGACCGCATCGGCTACGCCGGCGGCGTCGGGAATACACACTTCGGTCCGGCCGCTCTCGCCCGGCGAGCATCGAGAATAGCGAGCGGCGCCCCGATTTCCTCTGCCACTGCGACGTACCAGGCGACTCGGAAGCGATAAGCGCTTCGGCCCCAACGACCGTCTACCGGCGTTCCGGGCGATGTGCATCATTCTTCTGAGCGTTCGCGGAAGTCCCCGAATGCTCTATCTCGCTCGCTCAGCGCCGCCTTGACGCCTTTCGAGGCGAAGGACTTCATGTACTCGCGAGACGACGCCTGGTGAAACCCCATCGCCTGGATGTCTGCTCCGGCGCGTAGACCGGCACGGATGCCCATCGCCTCCATCTGACGATGACCAGCGCGCTTATTAAGCGTGAGCAGATCCTTGGGGACGAGAGACACGCGCTCAGCGACACGCAACACTTCATCGTCGAGAGCATCAACCGGGAAGGCTTTGTTGGCGGCGCCGCACGCGACCGCCTCAAGACCGCTTATCGCGTCACCGGTGAGAAGCATCTCCATGCCGCGGCGCATTCCCATGAGCCACGGCTGCCACTGCATGTCTGGCGGCGACATGAGCCTCACCGGTGGATACCCGATTTGGGCGTCGTCGGCGACATAAAGCAGGTCGCAGGCCGCGGCCAATTCCGAGCCTCCGGCGAGACAAAAGCCGTGGACCTGACCGATGATCGGGGTGGCCATGTCCCACATTTCGAACCAGTTGTTCACCACGTGACGGCTCCACCAACCGTCCTGCTTAGCGATTGTGCGCTCGACGTCGTGATTGGGCATACCGAGGTCGTATCCGGCGCAGAAACTCTGGCCCGCACCGCGAATGATCATTACCGAACAGTCGCGTGAACCATCACCCTCACGCAGGGCATCGAACAGCGCTCCCCGGAGAGCATCATTCAACGCATTGCGTTTTTCTGGACGATTGAGGGTGAGTCGACGAACCTTGGGGAGCGGTTCGTCAACGATGAGGACCTCGCTCATCGTGAACTATTCGCGCTTTCCATAAGCCGAAAGCAGATTGCCAGTTTCGTCACGCACGTTGAAGTCGCGCGACACGTCTTCACACCACTGGATGGTGCCGCTGCGTTCCATCAAGTCGGGGGCGGTGGCGAGTGCGGCGATGGTGCGACCCACGCCGAGCGTTGTTTGTGACTTCGAAAGGTCCGTGCCTCGCGACGCCGATGCGGCCTTTATGAACTCAGTGGCCACGCTTCCCGGGTACAGGGAAACGCAGGCAATGCCCCTGGGCTTAAGTTCGATGGCCATGTCTGCGCTCAACCGATCAAGCCCGGCTTTACCGGCGCCGTAGGACGAACTGAAGTGGTAGCTCTGTCCGCCGGGAGACGACACGTTGCAGATGAACCCGCCTTCGCCCCCGGCAAACAGCAGCGGGGCGGCGTGCCACGAGGCCACATAGTGAGCGCGCAGACCAATGCCGACCTGGTCATCCCAGACCTGAATTGGGTGATCCCAGAACCCACCACCCCAGGCTGGGGGATTGGGGATCTTGTAAACGTTGTTGACGAGCACGTTGATGTGCCCCTGCTCCTTGCCGATTTGAGCAAAGAGTCTCCCTATCTCGTCATCGTTGCCGTGGTCGACTTCCACGGCGATGCCATGTCCACCGGCTTCGTCAACAAGACGAGCCGTCTCCCCGATCGACAGTTCACCGGTCGTGGTGCGCCCTGTCACGTACACCGTCGCCCCTTTCTCGGCGAAGGCAATGGCTGTGCCCCGGCCGATACCGCGGCTCGACCCGGTGACCACCACGACCTTGCCGTCCATCGTCTTGTCTGACCCGCTCATGCGTTGACCGAAGCCGGAACCACGTTGATCGTCAGGTTCGTAAGCCCACGAAGCATGAAGCTCGGGTGGTATGCGTACTGATTATCAGGTCCGAGGGTGAAAGAGTCCAGGCGTTTCGAGATCTCCTCCAGGGCAACGCGACCTTCCAGGCGAGACAGGTTGGCGCCCACACAGAAGTGGGTGCCCTTGCCGAAGGCCAGGTGATCGGTCACATTGGATCGTTGGGGATCGAATTCATCGGGGTTGATGAACACGTTCTCGTCGCGGTTCGCCGAGCTGAAGACCACGACGACACGCGCGCCCTTGGGGATGTGCACGCCGGCCAGTTCGACGTCGCGTGTGGCGATTCGCCACATGCCTTGCGTGGGCGTGGACAAACGCAGCGTCTCCTCGACCACGCCGGGAATGAGCTTGGGGTCCCGCTTGACCGCTTCCCACTTATCCGGGTGTTCGCCGAGGAGACGCATCATCTCGGTGAGCATCTTGGTGGTTGTCTCGTTGCCCGCCACCAGCAGCTGTTGAATGATGCTCAGCATTTCCGGCAGATCCAAGGCGCGCTTATCAGTGACCTCTGGATCATCGTCGTCGATACGCGCATTGAGCAATTTGGTGAGGAGGTCCTCCTGCGGGTTGATCCGCCGCTGTTCGAGAGCGTCGGCGAAGTAGTGCTGGAACTCGTTCACCCCCTTCTCCGCTTCCACGCGAGCATCGATGGAGATGTTCGTACCGATCCCGGCGATCGAGTCGTCGGACCAGCGCTTGAAGTCACCCAGACGGTCGTCGGGCACGTTGAGCGCCTTGGCGATGACCTCCACCGGTAACGGCACGCCGAATTGGGTGACGAACTCAATGGTGCCGGTGTCAATCCAACTATCGATGAGGCGGGTGGTGATCGACCTGATGATCGGCTCAAGCTCCTGGATCGATTTTGGCGTGAACGCCTTCGATACGAGGCGCCGGTAGCGGGTATGCGTGGGCGGATCAGCGGTGAGCATCGTGGGAACGCGCGGGTACCCCTCGGCCAGCACCGCCAGCATCTTTTCCCGCGCTTCGGCGGGCAATGGCATCGATGTATTTCCGAATTGCGAAGAATACGTCTCGATGTCGCGAATCACTTCGCTGACCATGTCGTGTCGGGTCACGAAGTACATGCCCAACGATTCGATGTGGTGCACCGGTGCGTCTGTGCGCATCTTGGCGTAATGGGGATACGGGCACTGGAGCGTTTCTGGATCGAACGGGTTGAACGTCTTGAGGTCAATATCAGTGGGCATAACAATTCCTCTTTAGAGGTCGGACAGAACGTTGCGGAGATGCGGGAGATCAGCGCCACGGGCGATGATCTCGTCCATGCCACCGATCACGCCGGTGAGATTGGCGAGCACCACGTGCTCGAGGCCGTTTTTGGCGTACGCCTCAAACTGCCCCGCGAGTTCTTCGGCGTTGCCGATGAACAACACCTGCTCCACCATTTCAAAGGGAATCGTCGGGGCCAGGTCACGAAGGTCATCGGGGTTGAGGTCATGAATAATCACGTCGATGAAGCCCTTCGAGCCGTTGCCGAGGGGATGCTTCATGCCGTTGGCTTCCCACATTGAACCCATGGCGAAGAGACCGAACAATTTCCCCAGGGGCTCCTTCTCAAACATCTCCGCCGCCTTGTCCTTCGACTCGGCAAACAGGCAGAAGGGCAGAAGGGATGCTTCCGGCGTGGGGCGTCCGGCCTTGGCCGCATGAGCCGCAATGACCTTGAGCTTCTGGCCGTATTCGTCCGGAGACATCCACCACGCCGGGATCCAGCCGTCACCGTATTGACCGGTGAGACGAAGCATGCGGTCGCCGTGGCCCGCCACCCACACCGGCGGTGAACCCTTGCCATCGACCTGGAGGGGCAGACCCATCCGACCGACACCGCCATTGGGCATCACGCCATGATCGAGCAGCGAGCGAAGTTCGATGAGCACTTCTTCGAGGCGGGCCACCGGCTTGTCAAAGGGGTACCCGAACGGAAGGAGGCTCTCCGCTTCCCCCGAACCAATCCCGAGAATGAAACCGCCGGGAATCAGGTCATTCAGCGTGAGCGCCGTGCGGGCGAGGTCAGCAGCCCCGCGCCGGGTGGCATCGGTAACGGAGATTCCGTACGGCTTGGTGGTCATGCGGCCCGCCACGGCGCCGTAGCAAAATGGGTCGTAGAACGCGTCGGGATCGGCGGCAAGGGCCGACAGGGGCGTGTCGGCCCAGAGTCCAGGATGGAACACACCGAGGATGTGATCGGGGGCCCAATACGAGTCCGCTCCCATCTGCTCGTAGATCGGGAGCATCTGCTCGGTGCTGGCAAACGGGTACTGGGCGGGGAGGTTGATGCCGACCTTCATGGTGCTGTCCTTTTTCGAGAGTCTGTTGGGGGCGCGAAATGGGCGGTAACTAGGAGCCGGCGAGTCGGGCGACGACCGGGGCGAACGATTCGAGATTGCCGCGGTTCACGGTTATGTAGCTGATGCCGTAGCGCTCCCGCCGCTCGATGATCTGTTCACATATCGAATCGACGGAACCGATAAGCGCATGGGGATGATCGGCGAACTGTTCGGGTGACAGTGCAAACATCGGCGCCATTTTGGCCAGTGTGGCGTCGCGAGCATCAGTGATGACGGTGAAGTACGCACCGATTTCCAGCTCGATCTCGTGGAAACGGTCACCGGCTCCGGCTTTGATCCATTCGATCTTCTGCGCGGTGATCTCCGCCGTGCTCGAACCCACACCGGCGGGTCCGATTTTGCCGGAAACGTTGTCGAAATTCAGACTGACGATGTCCGCCTCGCGCCCGGCCACGCCAAGGATGCGCTTGGCGCCGCCGCCGATCATGAACGGGGGACGCGTGCGGCCTTCGCGACGCACCGGCTTCGGGACGGACTCGAAACCAACGGCATGCACGTGGGCGCCGGTCACGTTCACTACTCCATCGTCGAAGCAGGCGCGAAGCACGGCGATGGTCTCGATGAGGCGATCGATGCGCACACCGGGCGGGTCGAAGGGGACCCCGATCGCCTCGTATTCACCCTGCAACCAACCGGCTCCGATGCCCACTTCCAGACGTCCGTCACTGAACATGTCGAGCGTCGCCAAGTCTTTGGCGAGGATCACCGGATTGTGGAAGTCCGCACAAAACACGCGACAACCAATGCCGATGGTCGTCGTCGCTTCGGCCGCCACCGCCATCGCCGGGATTGACGCCAGGTTTTGCACCGGGTGATTCGTCGCCGAGAGTGCGGGGCCGGGCCCAATGATGTGGTCAGCGAGGTGAAAGGTCGAGTACCCGAGGGCCTCGGCCGTGCGGGCCTGCTCGCGCCAGTCAGCAGCAGACGAGGCCGCATACGACTGCACGCCAAAACGAAACGGCTTCATCGCCATGGTCTACGCCTCCTCAAGAATCGTGACCTGGCCAGTTGTTCCATTCACTTCGATCAACGCTCCATGGGGAATCCGCTCAGTTGCATCCGTTACGGAGACGATGCACGGCAAACCGAGTTCACGGCTCACGATGATTGCATGACTGATCTGCCCGCCGACGTTGACGACGACGCCTCCCGCCGCCATGAACAACGGTGTCCACGCCGGATCGGTAATCGGAGCAACGAGGATGTCTCCGGGTTCCAATGCCCCCGGGTCAGAGGCGTCGAGGATGACCCGCGCCCGTCCACGAACGATGCCGGGGCATCCCGCGACGCCCTGCAGCACGTCACCGACTACGGCCCTGTTCGCCGTCGATGCACCCTTGCGCTTCCACGATGAGATCGGCGGTACCTGTCCGTCAACGATGAAGAACGGCGGTTCCAGATCCCAGAGCTTTGCCCAATCATCAGCGCGCGTAGCAAGCGTGTCTCGCATCGCTGCCGGATTGACGATGAAGGATTCGAGCTCCGAGTCCAGCAGCATGAAAATGTGTTTCGCCTCGGCCAGATTGCCGGCGGCCACATGACGGGTGGCAAGCTCACGGAAGGCCAGGCGGCCCTCGTGCACCGTGCGAATGATGTTCGTTTTCGTGCGCTCACGAAAGCTCATCTGCGAACCGGCGATGACTCCAGCTTCGAACGTGCCGGTGAGTTCGTCATTTCCAATCGCCGCCAGTTTGGCCCGGACGTCGGCGATCGTGGCGTTGCGCTCCGCCACCTTGGCGGCATTGCGCAGGCGGGGGGCCTCGGCATCAGCCTGAAGGCGAATGCGGTCGAGCGCAGCAAGGGCGATGCTCGGATCGGTGCCCCACGTTTCGGCGCTGATCTCCCACTCATTCGGGCCGCGAGAACCGAACTCATTGAGGAAGGCCACCCCGGCCGAGAGCAACGCCATGGCATCGGCCGAGCCAGCCTCGGCGGCCGCTTCGAGCCGGTCAAGGAGCCCGTTAGTACCGGCATCGAACATGGCGGTGATTTCCGGCGACGAACGAATCATGCGCGAGAGGTCCCACAGCACGTAACTCGGTTCGGCCGAATCCACTTCACCAATACCCGCGAGAATCTTCATCGAAATGGTGTCATCGCCAATCGCCGCCCCGATGGCGGCCAGGATGCCGGGCGCCATACCTGAGGAGCCCGACGACACCGTGTGGCTTTCAAACAGCTTGGCCAGCATTGGTTGGGTCGACCGGGCGAACGCAACGAGTTCGACGTCGTTCAGCGAGGAAAGGTCGGGACGATTGGCGGCGAAGGCCTTGGTCATCTCGCGTTCGTCGTCGATTTCCGGCCAGCTCGTGGTCGACATCACCCACCCCATGCGATCCATTACGAGGGGCACGTAGTCCGGTTGGTCGTCATCGGGATGAGCCACGTATCGGGGAACGTCCGGGTGATCACCGAAGAAGGCAAGATCGAGTTGCTCGACAGTGACGGCGGGATTGCGCACCGCCTGCATCCGCACATTGGAGAGGTTGATATAGAAGTACCCGCCGAAGAAGCCGCAGGTCGCGGGGGGCGAGTCGGTGTATTCGTGGGCCTGGGTTGTGCCGCCGCGCACGTAGCCGTCACGCCATCCCGGCACGATGCCGTTGTCCCACGTGAATTGCTGACCGAGGGGACTGGCCGGGGTCGGCAACACCTCACCGGCGTTGGCGCGGGTGTAGTGCGGCCAGCGAATGCTCGGCGCCCAGTCGGTGATCCAACGGTCGTTCATCCATACCCCTGTACGAGTGTCTGCGCGCACCGCGGCGATGCGACCTGCGAAAACTACTCGGTGAGTTAGTTTTCATCCACAATCGGCCCGTTTGGCCGTTCTGGGGCGACGTCCATCATGACGATCGCCGCCGGCTGGCGCCGTTGGGCTCTGTCCAACTCTGCAGGCCCGGAGCTGATGGTTTTCATTGTCAAGTTGACGACTCACTGTCGCGAAAACGACGTCGTCAACGCGACACTGAGTCGCTAACCCGACAGTGAAGCGCACGCACCGTCAGCGGGAACTGACCGTCAGCTGGCGAAGGTGGCGAATTCATCGACTGGAGCTCGGTCGGTGCGCAACGAGTTGATGGGCGCCGAGGGATCGGCGTGGCCGACCGCCATACCGCAATACACCATGAGCTCGTCGGGGATCGCATAGAACGACCGCACGAGTTTGTGGCGCATCATCCAAAACTCCTGCATACACGTCGCCAGGCCACGTTCTTGGGCCACCAAGGCGACGGTCTGCATGAACATGCCGAGATGGGCCCACTGACCCTGACCCATTTGCCGATCAATGGCGAAGAACAAGGCCGCTGGCGCACCGAAGAAGTCGTAGTTCTTAGCAATCTGGGCGAATCGCGCTGGCTTGTCCTCGCGCGGAATTCCAACGGTCGCATACATGTCTTCGCCACACCGGAAACGGCGGGTCCGATACGGCTCTTTGATCTCGGCCGGGTACATCGGGAATTCCATCTGGTCGCCGATGGGATTGGCGGCCGCGTCGTCGGCGAGCAGCGCTTTGAATGCGTGCATAGATTCGCCACTTAAGCCGTAGACGTGCCACGGCTGAGTGTTGCCGCCCGAGGGCGACCACCGTGCCGTTTCCAAAATGGATCGGAGATCGTCGGCGGTGACCGGCGTGTCCAGGAAGGCACGGATTGACGTACGAGAGATAACCGCTTCACTGACGTTCATAGTGCGGCCAGCATCGCGTGCAAAAGGCTCAGGACGCCAAGTTGTATGACGCCAGTACGTCGGCGAGTTGATGGACGTCGTCGGGGTTATGGGGCGACGGAATCGAGACCATGCACAGGTCGACGCCGCGACCATCGAAGGCCGCGATCTGATCGAGCACCGCGTCGGTGCCGTCAAAGCGGAGCAGGTTGGACACCATCACCGAGCCAGGATCACGACCGATGTCAGCGCAGTGCTGATGGAGCACGTCGAGCTTGCGAGCAAACGTTTCCTCGTCGAGCGCCGGGGCGTTCCAGTGATCGGCAAACCGAGCGACAGACCGCAGCGTCCGCTTCTCCCCCTGCCCACCGATACAGATCGGCGGACGTGGTGACTGCACGGCCTTGGGAAAGAACAATGCTTCGTGCAGCGTGTAGTACTCGCCGCTCAAGCTCGTTGTCTCGTTCGTCAGGAGCGAGTCAATGACGGCAAGACCTTCGTCAAAGCGATCAAAGCGTTGCTTCATCGTGCCCAGAGTGATGCCATACGCCAGGCACTCTTCTTCAAACCAGCCTGCTCCGAGTCCGACTTCCAGGCGGCCCCCGGACGCTATATCGATCGTCGCAATCATCTTGGCGAGCACCGACGGATGTCGGTACGGCATCGCCGACACGAGGAGCGACCCGCGAATCCGTGACGTGCGAGCGAGCAACATCGACAGTGCTGTCCATCCCTCGAGACACGGGTTGGTTGGCTCGGTGAACAACGGGTACAGGTGATCGAAGAGCCACCCCGATTCGAAGATGGGGAGTTCGTCAGCCGCTCGCCACGTTGCGTCGAGGCGATCCCACGTGGTCTTGTGCTGGGCGGTGGAGAGGGCAAAGCGCATAGCGGGACTCTAGGCGGGGCGAAACCCGACATGAAGTTGTTTCAGCGCCCTGAGGCTGTAGTTCGGAGCGATGGCAAAGTCGTTTTCCCCGTCGACAAACCACATCTCGTCGAAGCGCTCAGCCACTGCTCGAAAACCATGAAGCAATTCCCGGCGGGCGAGGGGAGCGCCGAGGCAGTGGTGCACGCCGTGACCGAACGCCAGGTGTGTGCGCCCGTCTGTACGGTCAAGGTCAAAAATATGCGCGCTTGCAAACATGGCATCGTCGCGGTTCGCCGCGCCGTAGCGAATACTTATCGGCGATCCGGCGCCGATCTCTACGCCGTGCAGGGTCATGTCCACTGCCGCCGTGCGGAAGAGGGCCTGCACCGGTCCTTCCAGGCGCAGGACTTCTTCCACCAATACCGGGAG
>JAYVSS010000243.1:0-6198 GCA_043775075.1 Acidimicrobiia bacterium | reverse complement strand
CATCAACCGCAGAAGGCAAAGTCATACACAAAACTCCGATCACGCCCTGAAGCGGATAAACATCAGACTGGTCTCACTCAACGCTGACACACAGGGAAGTCCCGAGGAAAGTCACGAGCTGCGTTCACCCGGTACGATGTCGAAGAAATCAACGCGAACGCTGGTTGTCCGACGTTGACCCCTACCAAGGCGATCAGCACCAATGGAACCGTTAACCAAAGAAGGGGCCACCGGCGCCTCATCGGCTGAGAAGATCAAAACTTCGCGGAATTGCTTCACCGGTCGGAGCCGCCCTGCAAACGCGCAAATTAGGTATCGAATCGCCAAAAAGCGATGCCAATGCTTTCGCCTTCTCTTGCAAGTGAGAAGACTCCGGCACCATCGACAGCAACGTACGAGTGATTTTCCACTCCGACAACGTTGATTTTCGATCCCTCTCGCGATGACCAAGTGCATGCTGTGATGCCCGCCTTCACGCAGCAAGTAATGCTTCAAGGCCAAGAGTTGTCAGATGACCGGCGAGCCGATCTTGCTACCTATTGGATTGACGTCGCAACAGCGGAGGCGTAGTCGGGTTTCCGTTCATTCCGGTTCCCACGAGGTCGGAATTCGACGGTGCACGACCACGTCAGCAGGCTGTAGCGATCACTGCGAACATGGTGAGCGACATCGAGAAATGCCCGTTCCTTGCGGCGTCGTGAACAGCCGACACAAACCGCTCAGTGCCGTTCGGATCAATCTTTCCGGCGGCAACAAGGTCGTCGGCCAGACTTCGCATAGAAAAACATCCGCCCGGTGCCGGTGAGGTATCCGGATCCCACTTCGTCCAAACCTGCGTGGCCTCAGTCTCAACAATCGAATCAAAACCTGCCGCCCGGACCAACGCTCCCAAGCGACCTCCCACATTCGACGGGCGGCGACGTTCAGTGCGCATAGCTTCACGAACCATCGCCGAAATCCAGTTGTCACCAACATCGAGGCGCAGAGTTGACCAATCGGTGTCGATGAGACAGACGCGGCCGCCCGGTCGCAACACCCGAGCCAGTTCGCCAACCGCAACCGACGGATCAGCCAGCCACTGCAACAAGCGTTCCGATCGAGCAACGTCAAAGTATCCAGTCGGCTCGTCAAGGCAATGCGCGTCACCGACCGAGAAACGCGCAGGATAGGCAACACCTTTCGATTGGTCACGGGCCACTTGCAGCATGGCGTTGCTGGCGTCGATCCCGACGACCTCGCCACCCGCCCCGAGATCGGATGCGAGTGCGAGCACTGCTTCTCCGAGCCCACAGCCAACATCAAGAATCCGACTCGTCCCGGCGAGCGCAAGGTTTGTCCGCTCCCACGAGCGGAGCGTGGCCGTGGCTTTCCACCGACTCGTCGCCTCCATCGTGGCGATCAGGACCGCAACGTTTGGGTCATCATCGACTCGCCTGTACCCAAGAGCGTGAGTGTCCACGGAGCCCTTCGTCCGGGTTTCTGGTCGTCGTTGGGCAATCCACAACCTGGTTTCGTAAGGGACAACCATCTCACCAGTCGGGAACTCAACGCAGAGCATCGAACGAAGTTCGGCCATCAGTGTCCGACGGTCCTCAGCCAGCAGGGCTACGACATAGCTGTGGCTACTCAGATCAGTGAGCCAAATGTCGACGGACACCGTGCGCACCCACTTCACAACGAAGCGTGAGGCAACGTCAAACAGCCCAGAAGCGCCAACTGCCGCGCCTCGCTCGATATCACGCTGTAGGCGACTGGCACCCGAACACGCCGCCTCGATCAGCGACCAGTACTTGTCGAACCATGCTTGACCATCAGCACGAGCATGGGACCACCAACCCGCCCATCGGCCACCGTCGCGCAACACCCGGTAGACCTCCGCGCACCCGCGCGCCGGATCCACCCAATGCCACGGCTGGGCGAAATACACCAGATCAAACGCGCCGTCACGGAACGGCACATCCGCACCATTCCCAACGACCGCCGCCAGCCCAACAGAGCGGCGGCGAGCTCGAGCCAGCATTTGCGCGCCCGGGTCCAACGCCACGACGTTCGCTCCGAACTCAAGGAGTTGACGGGTGGCGATGCCCGTTCCCGCCCCGACGGCAAGCACCATAAGTCCCGACAACGGACCAAGAGCATCAAACACGCCCACGGGATAGCCGGGCCGGCCCTCGTCGTACTTATCGACAACAGTCTCAAACGACGCCATCCGGTCATCATCGCAGGCCGACCCCACATCACCAAACACCCCCGATTCTCCTGCCGCTCTTAAAGAGATTCGGCCGATGACCGCCTGGGTCAACGACCTCGCAACGGTGATTGCCGCAGGCGACCGTCCGACAACGTCGTTCAAGACGATGATGCTCGTTGTCAGCCACGCAACGGCCGTGACTCTCGTTAACGGGCGAACTCGCCGTACGTTACAGCGGTGAATTCCATTGTCTTCGTGCTACTCGTTCAGGCGTTTGCGTCCCTTTCGCTTGTCGGGCTGATATGGACCATACAGATCGTTCATTACCCGCTCTTTGACCATGTTGATCCGTCGAAATGGGTTGAGTTTCATCAGAGCCACTCAGCGCGCATATCGGTAGTTGTGGGTCCGATGATGGCTGCGGAGGGCCTAACGGCGCTGTGGCTCCTCATCCGGCGCCCAGCGAGCATTAGCCCGCTACTTACCTGGGGCGGAGCGGTACTAGTGGCTGTCGTGCTCGGAGCGACCGTGTCGGTATCGGTGCCGTTTCACCATCGTCTGGGAAAAAGGTTCAGTGCCGATGCTCACCGCCAACTCGTGCTGACCAACTGGGTTCGGACGATCGGGTGGACCATGCGGGGGGTTATCGCCTGCCTCATGATTGCTTCATACCTCAAGCCATTGGGGTCCTAACAGCTCGTTGTCACCACTCCGGAGCAAATCGCGCCGGGATCTATGCAGGCTGGCCTTGGGGGCGAGGTCCGCCGGGACGCCAAAGACCCCTTGACCGCACCAGTTACCGGTAGAGATCGACTGAGGGATAGCTTGTTTTTGAGCGTCCGCTCAAGTCGTTCGGTTTCACCGGCATTTTTCGCACTTGCCTGAACGGCCGTGGTCCACGGTCTGTTGCGAGGATGCCAATGATTGCGGCCGAGAACGATTGAGGTAAATGATGAATTCACAAAACGTGCAGCCAGAAACAGTTTTCAAAATCGCTTTGCTCCTGGCGGCATTTGTCAGTTTCACCATCAGCTTTACGCTGTGTTCTAGAATCGCTTCGGTTTTCCTCGTCATTTGCGGGTTTATCGGAAGCATCGTAATTGCACTCGATAAACAACATAGTAGAGGGTAGACGGGATTCAGCTATGCCGCGATGGGTAGTGAGAGAGCTTCTTGAATCAGATTTAGAGGGTGTCGTTCGGTTGGTGGAATCCGTCCGAAACGAGGCCGATTCCGCACCGATTGACGTGTTGGAGTTGGTGACTCAACTGCGGAGTCCATTCCCGGCCATCGTCGCGGCGGCCGGCAACGGCATCGTTGGGTTCGCCGCAGTGCAACTGTCTGGAGAACGAGCCTGGATAAACACATTGGCGATAGCGCAAGAGTGGCGGCACCTCGGGGTCGGGTCAGACCTCGTGGCCCAACTCGAAACCCGATTGCTTCATCAAGGAATCCGTCGGATTTCTGCCCTTGTTGGACCCGGCCAAGTTGGCGAAAGTGCGCTGAGAAACCGTGGGTTCCGATCAACGGACGGTCTCGTTCTTTGGGAGAAGGACGAACCTCTGCGACCGTCTGATGTCAACGTTCTTGACCGTTGGGGTGGCGAGCTCCTGCAGCCCGGGGAATGGACATCAGTGGCTGGTATGCGGGCCGAGAAATCCATTATTGAAGGTCGCATCGTGGACCCTCTCCTCGACTGCGAACTCGCCAACGACTTCAAGCTACGAGTCCCCACTGCCGTTACCTTCTTCGGCCCTCCCGGAACCGGGAAGACCACATTTGCCCGCGCCCTTGCGGCGAAACTTGGCTGGCCGTTCGTCGAACTGCTGCCGTCAAAACTGGCCAGTGGAGAAGGCGGGCTTCAAGCGGAAATCCACCGAGCATTTGCGGAACTCTTTGCCTTGGAACACATTGTCATCTTCTTGGACGAATTCGACGAGATTGCTTCGTCACGAACTGCTCGGCCAGAAACGCAAGGTGTAGTAAATGAACTCCTCAGAGCAATTCCGGCGCTTCGAAGCCGACCCGGTCGTCTGCTCGTATGCGCAACGAACCATGTTTCAAGTCTTGACCCCGCTGTCCTGAGGCCGGGCCGATTCGATCTGATGATTCCCATTGGACCTCCTGATCGTGAAGCCCGGGAGTCGATGTTGTCATTGCTCTCGAATTTCGATGACGCGGGGCTCACTGAACTCGTTGACCGCACAGAAGGCTTTACTCCCGCAGACATCGGCCTCGTTTCTCAGCGCGCTTCGTCTTTGGCGTTTCGACGAGCACGCGAGTCCGGAGACCGCCGCGCCATCACGATTAACGAGGTCCTCCGATCCATCGACGAGACACGACCGTCCATTGACGCCCCGTCATTGCAGCAATTCCGGGACGAAAGTGTTCGGTGGAGCAGGCTCTGACGTCGCTTGCACGACTTGCGCCCACACGGTAGGTGTCTATTTTGCGACCAAATGTCCGGGTTGCGACGTCGCTATCTGGACATCCCGACGTGAATCAGATACCAATCACCCGGGGACCACGAACGAGGCTCGAAAAGTCGCAAAGACACGGGCAGTTCGGTGGTGCGGGCCCGGTTGAAAAGCCGTTCAATAATCGTAGGCGCGCTGATCAATCATCGGGATTGAACGGCGACCGGAGTGTTGTCACGAGAGGCTGCCGAGGGAGCGGACGACGAGGAGGAGGCCGGCGCCCACAATCGCTAGTCCGCTTATCAATGGGAGCACGTTCACGGCTCCCGCGAGTCGGAGTCCGAACATCGTGCTTGAGCTCGCCGTCCACCGACGCAGGCGGCGCTCAAACCGCACGAGTAACAAGCCCGCGGCCACCAGTGTTCCGGCCAGACCGATGCCGTACGCGACTACGAGTCCAATGCCAAACGGCACCCGTCCAAGCGCAATCGCCGCGAGCAGGACAACGAGTGCTGACGGGCTCGGCACGATACCCCCAGCCAGTCCCATCACCACGAGTTCACGACGGCGGACGAGCGCTCCAGGCGCAGGCAGCACGTGATCGTGCTGCCAGCCGCCGTGCGAGTGGCTCGTGACGATGTAACGGTCGTTCGTGGGGTGGGCGGTGGTCACGACCGCGTCGCCAGCATGCGGGTGCCCATGATCACCATGATCACCATGATCGCCAGCATGCGGGTGCCCATGATCGCCATGATCGCCATGATCGCCAGCATGCGGGTGCCCATGATCACCATGATCGCCATGATCGCCATGATCGCCAGCATGCGGGTGCCCATGATCACCATGATCGCCATGATCGCCAGCATGCGGGTGCACATGCCCGCCACCGCCGGAAGGCGGGCGAGAGGCGCGGCGGGCCAGTATCGGGACGAGACGGCTGCGCACCAGCGTCACGCCAACTCCAACGACGAGGAGGCCCGACACGACCGAAGCCCATCGTAGGGTCCGGTCCGGCGAAACCACCGAGGTGGCTGACACCAACGAACCGAGAATCAGAATCCCGATCGTGTGCGTCAGAGCCACGGTCAAACCGATCGACGCAATGTCGCCCTTGCTGCCACGACGGCTCACTGCGTAAGCCGCCATAATCGTCTTTCCGTGGCCCGGCGCCATAGCGTGAAAACCTCCGAGAACCATGGCCAACAGGAGCGCACCAACGGCAAACGGGAATGTCAGATGACGCCGGGCCACGAGTGATTGAAAGCGTTGCGTCAATCCATCGTTGCCGCGGCTCGTGCTGGCCGCAGTCTCCGCAGTTGCGGGGATCGTGTTCGTCGCAGTACTCAACTCCGCTGAGGGGCGGGCGCTGAAGGCGGCCTCAACCTGATGGAGCGGACTGCCTACGGACACCTTCGCATACGTGGTCAACAGTTTCGTCGGAGAGGCCGCAACGACCGTTCCCACCAACGTTGTGCCGTTGCCAACAGCGGTGATCTCACGCCATCCCAAGCGATCACGAAAGTTGGCGTCCGACACAGCAACGCTGATGTCGCCTGAGCCGACGGCGGGCGCCGATAGCTTCGCGGCAAA
>JAYVSS010000242.1:0-3145 GCA_043775075.1 Acidimicrobiia bacterium | reverse complement strand
AAGACTCGGGACACCGGCGTGCCCGGGCAGGCCTCGCTCATCCCCTGGAACGCCGAAGCTCGCGTCAAGCGACTCAACGGCGTCCGCGCCGCCGGCACCATCTCCGCAGTAAACGCCAGTGGGGGGTTGACCCGCACCGTGCCGGTAAACGATCCAACGAACGCCACGGAGTTCGATCTCCCTTTGCGAGCCGTCTCCCCCGGATTGTTTCCCGCAGTGCGAACCCGCCTGCGTTCAGGGCGAGTATTCGATGCGGGACATAGTATGCGCGCTGACCGAGTGGCCGTCCTCGGTCCCGGCGCCGCGGACCGTCTTGGCATAACCCGTTTGGACAATCTTCCGGGCATCTACGTCGGCGATCGGGTGTTCCAGGTCATCGGAATCATCGACGACGTGGCCCGACGCGCTGAGCTGCTGGACGCCATCGTGATCCCCGAAGGCACTGCTCGGGCGCTCTATCGGTTGAAAGTGCCGGAGCGTTTGCAGGTGGATACCGCGGTGGGCGCGGCGGCGTTGGTGGCCTCGCAGATCGCCCCGGTCCTCAATCCCAACGACCCCGGTCGGATCGAAGTGACATCGCCACCCGAACCGAAAGCAACGAAGGCCGCGGTCACCGGCGATCTCAATCGGCTGTTCCTGGTGCTCGGCGGAATCTCTCTGCTGATCGGGGCCATCGGCATCGCCAACGTCACCCTGGTGTCGGTCATCGAGCGCACCGGTGAGATCGGCCTCCGGCGATCACTGGGCGCCGCCCGCCGCCATATCGCCGTGCAATTTCTCTCGGAAGCTGCGCTCACCGGGTTAGCGGGCGGCATTCTCGGATCGAGCGTTGGCACCCTCGCCACCGTGGTTTACGGTGCGTCCATTGAGACCACCCCGGTATTGGATTTGCGCATACCTTTGCTTGCACCACTGCTCGGTCTTTTCACCGGCGTGCTGGCCGGGCTCTATCCCGCGGTAAAGGCAGCAAACAAGCAACCCGTCGAAGCCCTGCGGAGCGGGACCTGAATCACCGGCTCACGTGGCGCTATCGCCAGGTGAAGTTGGCCGCCCGCTTTTCGAGAATGGCGGCGGTGCCTTCAAGGTGATCCTCATTTTCCAGCGCTCGGCGAAACAGGGTCAGCGTCTCGCCGGTTTCGTCTCGCATCCCGGACGCGGCAAAGGTGATCGTGCGCTTCATCATGCGCACGGAGAACTGCGAGGTGGCGCAGACATCTGCGGCCAACTTCATGACCGTTGCTTCCAACTTCTCGGGATCGACGAGTTCGTTCACCAAACCCATGCGCTGAGCCTCAACGGCGTCGAATTGGCGCGCTGTGTAAAGGATCCGTTTGGCCTCGCTCGGTCCCACCAGTTCGACGAGCGCAGCCGTCGGTTCGTAGAGGTAGATCATTCCGATCTTGGCCGGTGTGCACCCAAAGCGGGCGGTCGTGTCGGCCACCCGCAGATCGCAGGCCGTGGCCACCATCAGCCCGCCGCCCACGCAGAAGCCGCGCACCGACGCAATCGTGGGCTTCGTGGCGTCGCGCAGCGCCAGGAACGCCGCGCGCACGTGATCGCGGTTGGCCTCCCCCGCGTCGGCATTCCCGGCCGCCGCGCGTACCTCCTCCAGATCCGCCCCACCGGAGAACGTGTCACTGGTGGACTCCACCACGATGCACAGCGCGTCGGCATCGGCTTCGACCATGGCGACGGCAACGGCGAGACCGTCCCACATCACGTTGGTGAAAGCATTGCGTTTGCCTGGTCGGTCGATCCGGATGCGGGCCAGGTCGCCGTCCCGGACGTAGTCAATTCCCTCGCACACTGCAGTCATCACGCCGACCCTACCTGCGAGCTAGAAGAGAGGGTATGACTATCCTGCCCCCGGGCCACTGGCCGAACGGTGCGGCGCTCGCGCTTTCCATCGTCGTCAACGTGGAGGAGGGTGCGGAGATGAACGTCGCCGACGGGGATCGGTCACCGGAGCCCGTCGATGAACTCAACGTGGTGCTGACCAAGCCGGTTCGCAACTACGGCAACGAGTCGAACTATCAGTACGGCATCAAGGAGGGCTTCGGGCGGATCGCTGCTCTGCTCGATCGGCACGGATTCGCGGCTACGTGGACCAGCGCCGCGGTGGCGTTGGAACGGGCACCGCACATCGCCGCGTTCTTGTCGGGCCGAGGCGACGAAGCGGCCAGCCACGGGCATCGATGGGTACATGTATTTCGTATGGGTGCAGATGAAGAGCGGGTGTTCTTGCAAGCGGCGGTTGACTCGATTGCGTCGACAACTGGTACGCGCCCATACGGTCACCTCAGCCGGTATCTGCTGACGCCAAATACTCGTCGGTTGTTGGTCGAGCTCGGCTTCCGGTACCACATGGACGACTATTCAGGCGACGAACCGTTCTGGGATATGACGGAGTCTGGCCCGATCGTGATCATGCCGTACGCCGTGGACACCAACGATATGAAGTTCTGGAATGCGCCGGGGTATCAGCCGACCGACTGGTTGGAGTACAACATTGCGACGTTCGATCAACTGCTGAGCGAGGGTCGCGAGGGAGACCATCGCCGCATGATGAGCACGGGCCTGCACCTGCGCATCATCGGTCGCCCTGGACGCATCGGCGCCCTTGAGCGCTTCTTCGAACACGTACGTACACGTATGAAAGAGCGCGACGACATATGGGTTACCACCCGCTCCGACATAGCCAACGCCTTCGCCGCCATCGTCCCCCCGCCCACCTGACCAGTCGATGCGGGCAGGCGGCCTCCACTAGCTGTGAGGGGCCAGGTTTCAAAGACCGGTTGTGGCATCAAAGACCAATTTCGGAGCGCCCCGCCTGGTCTTCGACACCACGATTAGTCTTTGAAATCAGCAGCCGCCGGGCTCATCGGCCCAAAGTCCGTGCCGAGAGCCCGCACCCGCTGCGCGTCGGCGGTAAAGAAGGCGCCGACTTCACCGATGAAGATGACTTTGCGACCGGCGAACACTGGCGAAGTAGGTCCACGTAACGACACGGAATCCATCGGCCGACCCGACGACTCCCATTCGGACATCCCAGCGATTTTTCTTGCTCACAATGCAAAGACCAGCTTTGGCCCCAAAGACCGACCGCGGAGCGCCACGATCGGTCTTCGAGGGCACAATCAGCCTT
>JAYVSS010000241.1:0-3880 GCA_043775075.1 Acidimicrobiia bacterium | reverse complement strand
ATGCGGGGTGAAGGGAGCTGCGTGAACGGTGTTTCGGGCGAGCGTGCAGGTGTTGGCACTCACGACCTTTGAGTGCCAATTGTAGTCGCTCGACGATTCCTACTTGGCAGACTCACCCCGAGAGTGCCAGGAGTTACCGGAGCAGGGAAGGAACGCTCTCACGGATACAACTGAGGGGTTCGGTCCACGCCCGGTGCGCCCCAAACATTTCGGTCAGGGAGATCACCCGGGAAATCGTCGACGCGAGGTGGGCGGGAATGACGACGTCGGGATCGACGGCCCCGGCGATAACCGCCACCGGAACCCCGGCCGCTCGGGCAATCTCGCACACGCCTCCGACGACCTTGCCGTTGAAGGACTCATCGTCGAGCCGACCCTCGCCGGTGACGACGAGCGTGGCCCCGGCGATGGCTTCGGCCAGGCCCGCTTCGTCGGCGACGAACCCAAATCCCGACGTCGTGCTGGCACCCAGCGAGGCCAACGCGCCAGAGAGTCCGCCGGCCGCACCACTCCCGGGGACCAGTCGGACGTCGATGCCGCGTTCCTCCAGGTAGCGGTCGGCCAGTTGCTTGAGACGACCACGAAGCAGTGAGACCTGAGCCGGTGTTGCCCCCTTTTGTGGTCCGAATGATTCGGCGGCATCGACGAACAACGTTTCGACGTCGCACGCCACGAGAAGCTCCGTACCCCGGAACCGGGCCAGGGGAGCCATAGCGTCGAGGGCCCCGAGGCCGCCGTCGGTGGTGGCTGAGCCGCCAAGGGCCACCACGATGCGTTTGACTCCGGCGGCGAGGGCGGCGTTGAGTAGTTGGCCGGTTCCGTAGGTAGTGGCGTCCAGGGCCCGATTTCCTTCAGGGCCACCGACCAAGGCCAGACCCGACGCACGCGCCATTTCAATGAACGCCGTGCGCCCCCGCAGGAGCCACGCCGCATCGACGGGTTGGCCGAGCGGACCGGTCACGGTGGTGGTTTGCAGCACCCCGCCGTTGGCGTGAAGCGCCTCCAGCGTTCCTTCGCCACCGTCGGCCATGGGCATCACCACGGCGTCCCAATGGTGCTCCCAGGCGACGTCGGCGACGACCCGACAGAGCTCGGCAGCGTGGGCGGTGAGCCGAAACTTGTCGAAGCAGGCGACGATTCTCGGTGCCGATGTGGAGCTCACTTGGCCACCCATCGTCTGCTCGTCTGCTCGTCTGCTCGTCTGTTGGATCGGGTGGATGGCCGTAATGCTTGGCCGCGACCTGCCTACGCCGTCGGACCGGCGGTGGCCGTTGGTGCGGCGCCCGTCCCCGTTGTGGCACCGGCGAACCGGGCCGCCATGGCGGCGTCGACCACAACCAGAATGTCGTGGGCTTCGGGCTTGAGGCCCGCCTTGATCGGCTCAGGCGTGGGCATCGGCTGAATCATTCCGGAGATGCCGAGGATCAGGGCGATATCAGAGGCTTCGGTTTGGAAGTCAGGGTTGAAGTACACCGTGGCGGTGAGGGTGGCGGAGTTAGCGTCGACCGATTTCCGCACGTTGTATGAACTGGTCTTGAGGTTGTCGGCGACCTTGGACGCGGCACGGTTCTTTCCCGAACCGTTGACGACCAACACGTTGACCATGGCCGGGGCCCGGCGAGTGACGGTTGGGGTCACGGGGCTAGTGACCGGGGTGGAGCCGTCCGCCGCGACGGCTGCGGTGTCGTCCACGGCGACGGTGTCGGCGGTGGTGACAGGCGACGCTGACGGAACGTTTGGCTTGTCGTTGACCCCGCGAAGGAGTAGCCATCCGACGATGACCGCCCCGACGAGCAGCAGCAGCCCGCGGCCAGCCGCCTGCCCAGCCGAGCGGCCGTACGACGTGTCTGCGCTGGTTTGACGCCCTTGACTCATGGGTGACCTCTTTGTCTTCAGACGCCCGCAGGCGTTCCCCGGTAGGCGAGCCTACCGATATCCCTCCGTGCCAGGACGGATCTTGCTCGCTCCGCCCATGTGACGGTCCTTGGAGCCGAGTGTCAGAGTTGAACTGACGACCTGCTGATTACAAATCAGCTGCTCTACCACTGAGCTAACCCGGCGTGCCACGAATGTTAGTTACTTCCGGTGGCGTCCCATCTCGAACATTGCTACTGCCCCGGCCACGCTGGCGTTCAACGACGGCAACGAACCCTTCAACTGGATCCGGGCGATCGAGTCGCACCGGGCGCGTACGAGGCGCGACAGGCCCGAGCCCTCGGCCCCGATGACCACGATCAGCGGTTCGTCGCCGAGATGGGCGAGCGAGTACAGATCGTCGGGCCCGTCGGCATCAAGCCCGACGATCCACGCCCCGGCCTTTTTGGCGTCGAGCATGGCCGTGGGAAGCCCGCCAACGAGCGCCATCGGTACTCGTTCCACCGCCCCCGCCGCCGCTTTCGTCACGGTCGGGGTGACGTGGACGGACCGGTGACGCCCGAGAACGACGCCCGTAACGCCAGCACCATCGGCACTTCGCAGGAGCGCGCCGAGATTCTGCGGATCGGTCACCTGGTCGACGAACAGCAGAAACGGCAAGCGGCCATTGCGGGTCTTGAGCATCTCCTCGAACTCCACCTCGGCGACCTCGTCGGCGAAGGCCAACACGCCCTGGGGTGACTCCGTGCGGGCCTCGTGAAAGAGTTGATCCTTCGACACGATCCGCAACGGCACCTTTGCTTCGGTGGCGAGCTGGGCGATTTCTTCGAGGATGGGGGAATCGTCGTTGCCGTCGAGCATCCACACCTCGCGAATGCGTCGACGTCCGGCAAGCAGAAGCTCGCGTACGGCCTGGCGGCCCTCGACCTGATCTCCGCCCAACCCGCGGGGAACCCGGGGACGCAGGGGTGCGCCCATGGCTGCGCTGCTCCGAGCGCCACGCGCCGGTCGCCCGGCGGAGAAGCCACCACCGGTGGGCCGAGCCGACCGGCTGCCCGGCGCTCGTCCGGAACCACCAAGCGACCCGGTGTTGGCCCGGCCCGACGGGGCCGACCGGCCGTCGCCCGAACTCGGGCCACGCGGGACGAACGCACCCGCACCCGGCCGCGCGCCACGATCTGGCGCCCCGCCCCCGCGGCCCGCCCGGGCGTTCGCCGCCCCAAATCCGGGGGCACCGGAGCGTGCGGAACCACCGGCGCGTCCAGCCGGTCCGGCCGCCGACGATCCCCCGGTCGACGAAGCACCGGTCGACGAAGCACCGGTCGACGAAGCACCGGTCGACGAAGCACTGCGCGAAGGTCCTCCGGTTCGCCCGCCCGCTGGACCGCGGCCCGCGGCCGAGCCAGCCGCTCGACCGGCGCCGCCACTTCGTCGACCGCTGGGGTCCTGTACTCCTCTAGCCATTGCCATGCCTTTCCTTACTGCGCTTCGAACATCGTCGGCGCCGCCTCAGCGACTACGAGTGGTCGTGAAGCGCTGGTCCCGGCGTAAAGCCGCTGACGAGCCAGAGAACGTTAGTGCCGAACAATAAGTGCGCTGGCAAATGCGGCGATGCCCTCGCGACGCCCGAGCGCGCCGAGACCCTCCGCCCGCTTGGCCTTGACACTGACGGGCCCGCCGCACACCGCAGTCAAGCGTTCGACCATGGCCGCTCGGTGCGGAGCGAGCTTCGGTGCTTCGAGGACCACGGTGGTGTCTACGTTGATCACTGCCCAACCATGGGTGCGGAGAAGGCTCACGGTGGCATCGAGGATGCGCATCGAATCGGCCCCCTTCCACGCCCGGTCCGTGTCCGGAAAATGCTGACCGATGTCGCCCAGACCGGCGGCACCGAGGAGGGCGTCGGTCACCGCATGGGCCACGGCGTCGGCATCGCTGTGGCCGACCAAACCCCTCGCTCCCTCGAACACGATTCCGCCGAGAATGAGGGGCCGGGACGGATCGT
>JAYVSS010000240.1:0-20761 GCA_043775075.1 Acidimicrobiia bacterium | reverse complement strand
TCGACATCTCTAAACGCCAACGGCGGGTTCCAGTACCGACGCACCGTCAGTTCCCTACCGCGCAAGGTGAGGACATGTCCACCGGCCAGGCGATGCGCGCCGAGCCAGGGCGAGCGCTCGACGGCCACACTGTCGAACGCTGCGTGTTCAACCAAGAAGCCCAAATCGGGTTCGTGGGCCAACGACGAGGCCGTGAGCGTGGCGGCGATGGTGGAGGAGACGACAAACGACCCATCGTCGGCCATCGCCCAAAAGACTGGACGCAGACCGATCGGGTCCCTGGCGGCAAGGACAGTCTCAGTTTCGCCGTCCCATAACGCAAACGCGTAGTCGCCGACTACGTGATCAACGAGATCGTTCCCCCACCGCTCGTATGCTGCCAGAAGAAAATCTGCGTCAGTATTGAGCGGATGCTCGGTTTGGTCACGAAGCTTCGCCGCCAATTCGTCGCGGTTGTCCAGCCGAGCGTCGCAAACTAGCCACCAAGCCCGAATCGCATGCTTCAGCGGCTGCGCCTCATGCTCCGCCTCGGGGGTGGTGGCGAACTGGGCGTGCGCCAGCGCCACCGTCCCGACCACGAGCGACGTCAACCCGTCGGGTCCGCGCCGAGCAATCCCGGCACCCAAGCGTTCGCAGATTTCCTGCGACACTTCGCCGCCGATCTGTGCCACCAATCCAAAACCACTCACATCGTCTCAACTCTGCCGAACATATTGGGGCCCAAACGCGAAGCAAGCCCCGCCTCATCACAGACGTGAAAGGCGAGGCGTGCAACAGAAACTCGAAGGCACCTATCGTGCCGACGAATTTCGGCAGGTCAGGGCTTCGGCTCCGGGTGGTTGTTTGCCGGGTTCAACGTGTCCTTGAAGCTTCCGCCGAATCCTTGGGTGAGTGTGCGGACTTCTCCAAGAGACGTCAGTTCCGCCCGGCTGTAGGTCTTCTTCTGCATTTCGGTCTCCTTGGGAGATGTTTGGTTACAGGTTAGCGGGCGTGCAGTACCGATGCAACAGTCATTTGTGAACAACGCATGTACAGCTTGGGCGAGCGAATCGGGCCTAGTCGACGAGGTTACGCCGGGTCGATCAGGACTAATCCGTTTGCTGATAAGTCGTTCAGGAGATCCGACATGTCTCGGACGAGTTCATCGTGTTCGACGTCGTATTCGTCCAGGAGCGAGCTAATGGCGCCGCCAAATGTCGCCTTGGTCTCAACCAGCTCCCAGAGGCTGCTTCCCGGGCCATCGAGTGAGTAGTAGCGCTCGTTTCCGAGGTTCATGAGGACGGTCTCGCCTGCCGCTCGGCGCGTTAGCACCTGGTCGGCCACACGGAGTGTCGACGTGAGCGGTATTTTTGGTGTCGTCATACGGGTTCTTTCCTGGCATACCGAAGTCGGGGTTAATAACCCAGCTTAATAACGAAAGAATCTCCATCTCCGCCACCCATCCCGTCCTCCAGTCACCCATAAACGATCACTGAGACGGTTGATGAACGGGTCACGAAGAGACGATTTCGTCGTTTACACTGATGATCCGCGCGCATAGCATCAGACCTGCTGATCCCACTGTTTCGCCTGTTTCCCACACTGGCGCCATGCCGTTGGCAACTCGACCTGGAAAGTAGGCTTGCCTGATGCAAAAGTTTGAGCGCCCCGAACTTGATCTGCGCGCAGCTCTTCGCATTGTTCGCCAAAATCTGGCCCTGATCATCATCCCGGCGGTCCTCCTCACCGGCTTGCAACTGGGCATGGCGCTCAAAGAAACGCCGCTGTACTCGGCCTCCACCGAACTCCTGCTGCAGGCGAAATCCACGGACTCCCTCGGCAGCGGGGTCACCAACGCCAACTCCGCTCAGGGGTACGACACGTCCCGCGTGCTCTCCACCGAAATCCGCGTCCTCCAGAGCGAGGCCATCGCCAAGCGAGCCGTCGCCAAGCTCGGATATTCCGCCGGAGTCAGTGGCAGCAGCGATGGCAACAGTGACATCATCACCGTCAACGCCGTGGACGCTGATCCTGAGCGCGCCGCCAAGACCGCCAACACCTACGCCGCCGAATACGTCAGTTTTCGGCGCGAGCGGTCGGTCCGGGACCTTACGGACGCTTCGAGGGAACTCAAGGCCAGCGCCGAGAAGTACCAGCAGGAGATCGACGCCGTGAACCTGCAGTTGGCCGATCCCGTCAACGTTTCTCAGCCCGCTCGCACGGCCCTGGAACTCAAGCGAGACGGCCTTATCCGCCAGCAGCAGACCTACACCGCCCGGATCGACGGCCTCACCCTCGATGCGTCGCTCAAGACCGGCGGCGCCTCGATCCTCACCCCGGCCTACGCCTCGGGCACGCCCTTCTCGCCCCGGCCGCTGCGTTCCGCCGTTCTCGGCCTGTTCCTCGGCCTGATGCTCGGTCTCGGGTTGGCGTTCCTGCGCGAGTTCCTCGATGACCGCATCAAGATCAAGGACGACGTCTCGGCCATGGCCGGCGGCAAGCCCATTCTCGGGGCCATTCCATTCTTCAAGATGCCGAAGCGTCGGGCCCGTCATGCGGGCAAGCGCGAGAGCATGGAGCGCCACCCCACGTACGTTTCGGTCGGTCTCCCGATCGAGGCGGCCGAGGCCTACCGATCGCTGCGCTCGTCGATCCAGTTCGTCGCCGTGGACCGGCCGATTCGGATCGTGCAGATCACCAGCGCCAAGAGCGGTGAAGGGAAGACCACCACGGTGGTCAATCTGGCCCGCACCCTGGCCCAGTCCGGGCTCAGCGTGATGGTGGTGGACGGCGATCTACGCCACCCCAAGGTCCACGAATTCTTCAGCATCTCCAACGAAATCGGCCTCAGCACGGTTCTTTCCGGCGCCCGGGGAATCGCCGTGGCCAGCCAGTTCATCGACGGAACCGACGACATCACGGTGCTCCCGTCGGGCCCTATTCCGCCCAACCCGGCCGAACTTCTCGGATCAGAACGGGCCAAGTCCGTCCTTCGGGCCATGCTCGATCACTACGACATCGTGATTGTGGACGGTCCCCCGGTGCTTCCTGTGGTCGACGCGCTCGTGCTGTCCCAGCTGGTCGACGCCACCATCGTCGTCGCCCGCGTTGGCAAGTCCAAGCGAGATGAGCTCGCCACCACCATGGAGATGCTCAGCCAAGCCAATGCCCCGGTGGTCGGTTTCGTCCTCAACTCCACGCCCCGTCCCCGTCGCTATGCCTACGGTCGCTACGGCTACGGCAACAACGCCTACGGATACGGTGCGGCCACCGTCAACCCTCGCAAACGAGCCCAGGCGCCCACCACCAAGACGTCGCCCGTGTGGGTGCCCGACGAATCTCCGCTGTGGAACGCCACCGACGGCCTCGCCGTGCGTTCCCGCCCGTTCAACATCGGGGCGGACGCCGGCCCCGCCCTTGCCGTCGACGAGCACGAGCACACTGACATCGACGCTGACCCGGCCTGGGCGGACGAGATCGCCTGGTCCGCCGATGACGGCGCCTGGACCGAGGCCGATACCGCCCATCCAGTGAGCGCGGACGCCGTGGAGTCGACCGACGTCCCCGCCTATGTGCCGTCCCCGGTCGCCGTTCCCGCCTCCCTGGCTCCGGCTCTTAACGGATTCCACTCCGTCCCCACGTCGTTCCCCGCCGCCGTGGCGTCGGTGGCGGGCGTGTCGTCAGAACCGGGCGAGACCCGGATTCCCGGACTCGTTCGCTTCAGCCCGGCCAACGGCAGCCACTCGTCCAACGGAAATCACCCGGTCAACGGGAACCAGGCCAACAACGGTACGCCAGCGGTGTCGCTCGTTCGTGAGCGGATCACCCAAACGACGCCCGAAGCCGCCAGCTAACTTCTCGCTCGGCCAGGTCCGTTCGGGCGACTCGCCGCACCCTAGGGTTGGAGTCGTGTTTTTCCCACTGATGCATCCATGAGGGCAATGGCGTTTGTCCTGCTGGCCTGGGGTGCAGGTTTCGCTGCCGGGGCGGTGTTTGTGCAGCTCGCCGCCCGCTCGTCCCTGCGTCGCACCCCTTCGGCCACGATCATCGCACTGGGCGCGGCTGCCGCGACCGGAGCGTTGTTCGCTCCTTGTGAGCCCACCACCGTCCCCGTCGTCAACGCCATCCTGCGGTGTGGCCTGGCCGTACTCTTCGTGGTCGGCGCGTCACGCGCTCGCCGATCGACGCTCGTCGTGGCCGCGGTGATCGTCGCCGTGCCCGCCGTGATTGAGGTCTCGACCGCCCCGTATCTGATCGTCGCCCTCGCCGTCGCCACGGCCGGTGCCGCTGCCGCCAGCTACCTGTTTCCCCAGCGGGTGCCGATGTTCTCGGCCATCGTCGGATTGCTGCTGTCGCAAGCAGTTCTGCGCATTCCCACCTCGCTACCCGCTCGCGTTCCGTCGGCCTTGGCGATGGTGGCGTTGGCCGTGCTCTTCGTCTCGAGCGGCGCCCATCTCTCGGCCGTGGCCCGGCGCCGCCTCACCCTCGGGCTCGTCGCTTTCGGCACGATTGGGTTTTTCTGTGCCGTGGGCGGGGCGATCGCTCTGGTGAACTCCCGCGGACAGGTGGAGCGGGGGATTTCGGCCTCGAAACGGGGTCTCGTCATGGTCTCGTCGGGCGACACCGCCGGGGCCATGGCCGAGTTCGGCACCGCCCGCAGCGCCCTCGGCTCGGCCCGACGAAACCTGGAATCCCCGCTTGCCCGCATCGGCCGCCTCGTGCCGGTCATTTCGCAGCACATCACCACCGTCCATGACCTCACCGGCGTGGCCGACGACGTGATCGCCGCCGCCGAAACCACCGCCGGCCAAGCCGACCTCCGCTCATTTCGGGCCGAGGCCGGTCGGATCGACACCGAACGCATGGTCGGTCTACGGGGCCAGATCGACGTGGCCGAAACGGCTCTGACCAAGGCCCGCGTCGCCCTGACCACGACCGACGGTACGTGGCTGGCCGGGCCGGTTTCCCACCGCATCGCGTCGCTCAACCTCGAGGTGGACAACGCCTCGCACTCCGTCACCAAGGCCCACGACATCCTCGCCGTGGTCCCGGCCATGTTCGGCGCCGACGGGCCCCGCCGATACCTCCTGGTCACTCCCACGCCGGCCGAGGCCCGGGGGAGCGGCGGGGTGATCGGCAACTACGGCGAGATCAGCGCCGTCAACGGCAAGTTCGCCCTGGACGTCTTCGGTCGCGACGGCGACCTCAACGCCAACGGCACTCCCTCGCTCCAGCGGGTCCTGAAGGGCCCGGCGGACTTCGTGGCCCGCTACAACAAGTTCGGCGCCGCCCAGATTTGGCAGCTGATCAACCTCAGTCCGGACTTTCCGTCGTCGGCCCAGGCCATGGCGGGCATGTACCCACAGTCCGGCGGACGACCGGTGGACGGTGTGATCAGCGCCGACCCCATTGCCCTCGCGGCGTTCCTGAAGATCATCGGGCCGATAACTGTGCCCAGCTGGCCGGTGCCGATCACCCCGGAAAACGCCCCTCGGGTACTCATGCTGGACGCGTACATCGTGAAGGGCGGAGCCACCAAGGGCCGCCTCCAATTGCTCTCCGACGTGGCTCAGACCGTATGGGCCAAGCTCGCCACCGCATCGCTCCCCGATCCGAAGACGATCATCGACGCCCTCGCCCCGGCCGTGCGCGAACGCCACCTCCAGATCTGGATGAAAGACGACGCCGAACAGCGCTATCTGGCCAAGGTCGGCGTGGCCGGGAATGTGCCGCCGATCCAGGGCGACGGGCTCGGTGTGGTGACCAACAACGCCTCGGGGGGCAAGATCGAGTACTTCCTCCACCGCACCGTGTCCTACGACGCCGTGGTGGACCCGGTGAAGCAACGGGTGGCGTCGACCGCCACGATCACCCTCCGAAACGACGCGCCGGCAACCGGGCTGCCGGACTACGTCATCGACAACCTGTTCGAAGGCCTTTCCAACGGCACCAACCGCACGTATCTCTCGCTCTACTCGCCCCTCGCCCTGACCTCGGCGACGGCCGACGGAAAGCCGTTGGTGCTAGAGCCGGAGACGGAACTGGGCCGAAATGTGTACAGCGCCTGGGTCATCATTCCGTCGAAATCGTCGATGACGATTGTTGCCACCTTCGCCGGACCGCTGGGCGGAGTGGACAAGGACTACCGCCTCGAGGTCTTCCGTCAACCGTTGGTCAACCCCGATACCTTCGAGGTCAGGGTACGCAGCGCCGACGGTCGCCCGCTGCGGGGGACGACCGGATTCGACTCGCCCAGCGGCCCGGACCGACGTACGGTCAGCAGCTCGGGCACGGTGGCATCGGTCAACACCTTCCTGGTCGACCTGAACACCCGTTGAATATTTCCCTGCTCAGGTGATTTACCCTTGCTTGCGGTATACCTGTCGTCTAACGTCGGTCCCGTGATCAGTGCATCGGCGAACCTAAAACAGCACTCCACCCTTCGTCGCGTCGCCGTCGCTGGCGCTATCGCCGGTCTCGCCACCCTCGGGATGATGACCGCGGCCAACGCCCAGAACACCGCCGCTCAGGAAGCGTTTCAGGTGGTAGTGCCGCCGCTGGTGCCGGCCCCGGCGCCCCCCGTCCCGGCCTCGGTGCTCGGCACCGTGGTTACCACCGCTGCTCCCACCACGGTCGCTCCCACCACCGCTGCTCCAACCACAAAGGCGCCAGTCGTCGTCGTCCCGACGGTGCTTGGAAACTCGATTGTGGCCGCTCCGGCGATCCAAGCCGAGGTGCTCGGCAAGACGCTCACTTCACCGGCATTCACCGGCTCCAACGCCATCGCTATGGCCCTGGCTGGCGCCGCGCTCTTCGGTTTCGGCTCCGTGCTGGTGCTCAGCGCCCGCCGCCGCACCAAGACTCTCTGATCTCGCCTCCTCTCGCCGGCCGCGGGGCGCTGGCTCCGGTTTGCTTGTGTCCGGTGATGCTTCCGTCGTGCCGGGACTTGCGCGAAGCTCGAATCAACACTTCAGGGCAACGTTCATTCGGGACGTTCGACTGAATCATGCGATGGAGGGCCTCTCATGGCCGAGAAATCACCCGAGAAAAAAGGCGCGATGAAGGTCGGCAAGTCTCTGAAGGAGAAGCGGGCCGACAAGAACGCCAAGAAGGACAGCAAGAAGAACCCGGGGATCGTCAAGTAAGAGGCTCGTCCCCGCCCCGGGTCGCCCCGGTGGCGGGGGTGGCGGCCCTGGTTAAGCCCAGGTGCGGGTGCGGGTTAAGCCCAGGTGCGGGTCGCGGTGACGGGATGCGGCCCCAGCGGCGGCGGTGGTGGTGAAGCCCGTCGCCTGCCTGCGGAGCCCGAGCGCTAGCGCTGTGGCCCGGCGGCGGTGAAGCCCGTCCCCGGCGGATCGACGGCCCACGGAGCCGGCGTGCCCCAATGCTCAGCGAAGACGAGCTCCGGCAGCGGGCGTCGTCGGACCGGGCCGTGTTGGCCCTGCGGGCGGCCCAGGGGGATACACGCTGCCATAGAGGCGTCGTCGGGGATGTGCAGCAGTTGGCGGAGTTCGGCTTCCACGGCGAGATGCCAGATGGTGATGACGCCGCCGTAGCCGAGCGCCCGGGCGGCCAGCAGCAGGTTTTGGCAGGCCGGGTAGATCGACGCTCCCTCGGTGGGATCAGGAGCACGGTGGCGAATCAGGCAGGGGAGCACCACCACCGGGGTCTGCTCGAAGTTGTCCACGAACTGGTTCATGGCCTCGGCCGTGCGGGCCTTGGGGGAGCGGTGCTCCGTGCCGGTCCCGCAGTCGTAACCGTCCGTCGCCCGTTTCGACGCCCAACCGGCCCGGAATGCCTTCCCCAGCAGCGCCTTGGCCTGCGTGGCGACGGGGCCATCGGTCAGCACCACGAACCGGAAGCCCTGTCGATTGCTCCCCGTCGGCGCCCGAGTGGCGTGCCAGAGAATCTTGGCCAGATCAGCGTCGGGAATGGGACCCGGCCGATACCGACGAATCGCCCGAGTCGTCGACAATCCTTCAAGCAGCTCCATCCCCCCATCCTGCCCCGCCGCCCTGGCGGACCTGGCGTCGGGCGGGCCGGCGGCCCGGGCGAGGCGCGGCCGGGAGGCGGATCGCTGTCTGATTTGCGACTGGATGTCTGGTTTACGACGTCGTAAATCGGACTCTTTTGTCGCAAATCAGACAACCAAGCGACGACAGAGGCTTGAGCCTATGCAGCGGTTGTCACTGGCGGATATCGGGTGCGAGATGATTCATGTCGGCGAGCATGGCGTGGTGCGCACATACTCGGAGCCAGTCACGTCGCCAGACACCTTGAGGGTCGCTTGCGATGTCGGCAAGCGTGTCGGTCATCCACGTGGAGACCGTCGCCGAGCGCGTCGTTGGAGCCGGGGCGGGCGGGACTTTCAGCAACTGTGCGGCGGCGGCGCGCATCGGCCTTGGCATGGACACCTCGAGAGCTTCCAGGGCAAGTGCCGCCGCCCGCTGGTCCGGGCCTTCCAACCAGGCGCCAGCCTGGACGACGGTGGCCCGGTCGACGATGAGCCCCAGCGCGGCGAGCGTCCTGCGGCGCAGCAGGTTTCGTTCGTCCTGGAGCGAAAGAACGAGTTCGCCGGCGCCGGTCGCGTCGGCCAGCGCAGCCGAGGCCCGGTCGCAGCGGTGGGCGTGTTGGAGATCCTCGTGAAGCAGGTCGCCGACCAGGTGTGACCACGGGTCGGGGTCCACACTCTGGCGCGGCACCAAACGGACCAGCGAGCGCAGCACCTCCAGTCCTTTGTCGCGTGAACGGTGCGTAGCGTGACGACTGAGCACTCCGACGACGGCCGGGTCCGACCAGCGGGCGGCACAGCGGACCAGCCGCACGGTGTGCGTGACATTGCCGTCCATACCGTGCGTGGTGGTGAGGCGCCCCGTCCAGTAGGTCGGCGAAGGAGCCATGCTGGGAGCTGACCGCGTCCACCGCCATGGAGGCCGTGGCTGCGTGACCCAGGCCGGTGAGGACGAGTTGCAGCATCTGCTGGTCGTGCGCAGCAAGCGCCGCGGCTGTGTGGTACGCCGAGGCGCGAACCTCGCGATCGTCTGCGCGCAGACGATCGCGTAGGTCGTTGTCCGGTGAAGGGTCGCCGATCGTTGGACGCGACCGGTCCGCATCGCCCAATAGACGTTGCGCCGCTGCCCGAACCGCCGGGGTGACGCTGCAGCATGGAATATGTACCCGCTTTGTCGCCATCTCGATCGGGGACTTCGCTTTCACCGCTGCTGCATTTCCGCGTGTTCCCGCATCAAATCGGCATCGCCACGGGGGCCCTGAGCGCCAGCTTGCTGGTGTAGGTAGTGTGCCCATTGATGAACGACTCGACGGACGCACACTGGACAACCTCAGCCCGGGGCGATCACGTCGCTTTCTCTCATTTTGCGTCGCCACCAGCAAAAATTCCCGGCGCTCCGGTCCTGACGGTGGGCGACGTCCTCGGCGAGCATCTCCGGGCGTTGTCTGAGGTGGACCGACGGAGCCCGACGACCGTCGAAACGTACCGAAGCGTTGCTCGCAAGTGGATCCTCCCGGTCCTCGGCGACAAGCCGGTTGATCAGGTGGGGCCCGAAGACATCGAAGGCATTGCGGTGTCGATGGCCCAAGCCGGTCGTTCCCAGTCGATGATCATGCACGTCCGTTCGCTGTGGCGCGATTCGTTAGAGCGGGCGTGTAGGACCGATCTCGTCACGGTGACTGCGCCACCGCTCATGCGGCGTTCGACCGATACTGCGCGGTACCACGGACCGGCGACGGATAGTTCTGTGGCTTTCGAGGCGACCGTCGCGGCGGTAGTGAGCGCGGCCCGGAATCATCCAGTGACCCAGCTCGCCATCAGGTTGGCGTTCGATCTGGGAATAGGTCGCTCCCAGGTCGTCGGTCTTCGGTGGTCCGCTATCGATTTTGAGGCCCAAACGGTGATCGTCATGCGTGCCGCTACGCCGGGCGGGGTTGCCGAGCAGGCCCTGGACGTTTGCGCCGCCCTGGGGGCCGAGACGTTTGTGCTGTTGCGTCAGGTTCGAGCGTCACATCATGACGCCGCCGTGTGGGTCCTGTCCTCGGATGGGGGGCTGACACCGTGGAGCGCCGGTCACCTGTCGAACCGGTGGGCGGCCGTCCGCTCTCGGGTCCCCTCCGCTGCGGGGATGCGTCTGGATGATCTGAGGGCCCGAGCCCGGACGTTACCCGTGTACGAGGGAGACGGACCCCCACGTAAGACTCCTCGGGGTTCGGGAACGCCATCACCTCATTCATGGGGTCTGGCTTTCGACGCACATCTGTGTCCTGCGTGTGACGGGCCGCTGGCGTTCTCGCACAGCGATGGGGCCATGGGGCCTGGGGCCTCGGAGTTGCGCAGGTTGCTGACCGCCAGAGAGGATGCCGTTTCGATGCTCGCGGCGAAAGGTCAATCCAACGTTGCCATAGCTGCGGAGCTGTTCGTCGGGGTGAAATCGGTTGAGTTTCATCTGACGAACGTGTTCAAGAAGTTGGGCCTTCTGAACCGGACACAGCTGGCGCTGCTATTCCGTCCGTCCCGGATCGAGGTTTAGCGCTCCGTTACTCGGGGTATACGCCGGAGTATTTTGACAGATCTTGCGTCAACAAATTCTGGGGCTATCCCTAGTACCACGCAGGGTGGTCGTCTGCGATACTCATCACAGGGTTGACCGTGCTCGGTGAATCCTTGACGGAGGGGAACTGTGACCAGGACATCGGTATTTCGGGGTACGGCAATTGCCGTTGCCATGGCGGTGTGCGGCGGGCTGCTCCCCGCAGTGTTCGGAGGTTCGCCGGCGGCGGCTCAGACGGCCGCCCAGTCACCTCCTCCGCCACCGCCGCCCACTGACGCTCAGGAGCGCTTACGCGCCGAGTATCAGACGTTCCTGACGGGTCTGGAAGGGGCGGTGAACGCCGCCAAGGCGAACCCGACGATCGCCAAGAACCTGGCGTTCGGTAACGGTGACCCGGCCACCTCCCTCGCCACCGCGCACCAGTTGGTGTCGCAGCTGAACTCCACGCAGCTGAACGAACTGCAGTCGGGGTTGAGTGCCGCGCCGAACTGGCGTCTGATGACCTCGAAGCTGTCCACGTCGGTCGCGGCGTTCAAAGCCGCGCCGGCCGTCAAGGCCGCAGGGACGTTCACCGACGACTGTTCGAGCGCGGGTAACGCCGCGGACGGTTTCGAAGCTGCGTTCATCGCCAACGAAGTGCAGAGTGCCCTGCTGGCGGTGACGATCGCCGCTCCGGGCGTGATCGCCCTGTTCTTCTTCGACATCCCCGATCCGGTCAAGATTGTCCTGGCCATTGCCTGGGGTATCGCCAATGCCATCTACCTGGCCCTCGCCCAGGTGTCCACCGTGTCGCTCGACTGTTCGGCCACCGTGGTGAGCGATGGCCAGACGGCGACCTTCCCGACCGACCCGTCGGTTCCGGGCGGGTTCGTTTCCGGGTCGTCGCAGATCAGCATCACCAACCTGATCACGGCGGCGGGGGACACGCAGACGGAGATCACTCAGGTGCTCAACACGGTCATCGCGATCGATTTGAAGACGACGGCGCTGCTGACCGCAACAGCGAACCTGAACGTGACCCTGGGTGGCCCGGGGGGCAACGACATCAACACCCGGTCGATAGCGACCCTGGAAGTGTTGAAGACGATCCAAGCCGACGTAGCCGTGCTGATGAACACTGAGACCGTCATTTTGGGTAAGGCAGACACGGAGATCACGAAGCTTGCTGATTTCCAGACGTTGCAGCTGCGCATGGTCATCGAAGCGAACCTCACCCGCAACGGCTCTGGTACCGGGCCGATGGGTCTGTTCCAGTTGCCGGCGGCCAACGGCGGGTACCTCGAAGTCGCCAAGGCGATCGTCGTGGAGACGATCACCCGCGAAACCGCAGTGGGTCACGGCAATCCGAAAGCCGCCGTGGACTTCGCCACCGCCGACCAGGCATTCGCCAAGGGTCAGTGGAAAACGGCGTACAACTACTACTCGAAGGCTTACCAAGATGTCCGATGATCAGCCGCTGCCCTGTTCAGAAACCGCACGCAAAACAAGGACTGCGACCATGATCAAGCGCCCGTATTTGGCCACCGTCGCAATGGGGCTCGCCGTGTCGCTGGTGGCCAACCTGATGCCCAACGTGGCCCTCGCCGGTACCGCCACACCGGCGCAGAACGGGTTCCGGGCCAACGTTGGGGTGTACCTTCAGAACCTGAAAGTGGCGCTCGGCTCGGCCGCGAGCAATCCAGCTACCGCGGCGGCGATGGCCCCGAAGCTGACTGAGTTCAACACTGCGCTGGACACTGCGACCCAGCAGCTGGCCGCATTGTCGCCTGATGAGCTCGACGCCATGCAGCGCCTGACAGGTTCCACTGCGTTATGGATGACCCAACCCCAGGGTCTGACCGCGCAGTTGTCCTCAGTCAGCGCCAAGGCACCGTCGACGCCGCCGCCAGGGTTCCTGTCGGCTTGTACGGGCAGCCTCGGTGACATCCGCGGTCTGTTCTACGGGTACTGGATCGCAGCGCAGATCGCCAGCGCAGCAAGCGCAGTGGCGGCGGGGTTTCCCAGCTCGTTGACGTTCCTGCCCGGCCTCATCATCGTCGCCGTCATCTTCGGGGTGGCCAACGGGATCGCCATTGCCCTGGCCAAGAACCTGTCGTTGGCAGGTGACTGTTCCACGGCGGCGGCCAACGCGACACTGGCCACCACCTATCCGCACGACCCGAGCAACCCTGCCGGGACGGTACGGGCGTCGTCGCAGATCACCGTGAACACGCTGACAACTCTCAGCGGGGGGATCAAAGACACCCTTGACATCATCCGGGACAAGACGATCGTGATCACCGCGAACCTCACCGTGGTGATCAATAGGGTGGCCGCCGCTCAGGGCACGGCGAACGCCATCTTGACCACGGTCACCGATCTTCAGGACCGCAACACGGATCTGCTCGGCAAGATCGGCGATCCGCCGTCGGTGGTGAACACGACCACCGCCAACGGTCTGGCCAACACGATCAACATCAGGCTGACCACCATTCTCGGGAACACCGATGCGTTCCAGAAGCTCTCTGTGCGCGCCGAGATCGAACGTAACCTCGCCGATAGGTCCGCGCCGGTGGTGGCACTGTTCGCCCTGCCGCAATCCCAGAAGGGATACCTCGAAGTCGTGCGCGACATCGTGGCGCTTTCCATCGCCAACGAACTGGCATCGGGCATGACGGTCGGGACGGCTCAGGCGAACCTGGCGCAGGGCAACGCGCAGTATTCCGCCGGTCAGTTCCAGGCGGCGTACCTGTCCTATGGCGCGGCGTACCTGGCGGCCGTCAACTGATGAACGCCAAAGCTCGCTTTTCCGCAGTCGAAACACTCGCTTGAACCTTCCTGCTGGGCCCCGACGAAAGAGACCTATGAGAATTCGAGCGTTGGGTTCGGCCATGGCACTGGTTGCATCAGGTGTCGCCATCTCGTTTACCGCTGCGGCGAACGCCGCGCCACCACCACCATGTTCGCTGAGTGTCTCATCGATCGCCCCAGCGTCCGGGTTCACCGCAGGCGGCGCAACCACGACGCTCACCGGCTGCGGGTTCACCGGAACCGGGACGCTCAGCGTGAACTTCGGCGGCACCGCGGTGACGCCGGCGTCGCTGACCGACACCAGCTTCCAGGTGACCAGCCCCGCTCATGGGGCTGGGGCGGTCTCCGTCATCGTCACCTTGACCCCTGCTGCTCCGGCAGCAGCGTCGAGTGGTTCGACGACGTTCACCTATGTCACCCCTCCCACGCTCAACGCAGCTGTCCCGTCTCGGGGACCGGAGAAGGGCGGCACGGTCGTCACGGTGACCGGAGCAAACCTCTCCCCGAGTGGATCGTCGACGGCAGTGAACTTCGGTGCTGTCGCCTCGGCCAGAGTGACCGGTCTCAGCGCGTCGACGTTTGATGCGGTGGCTCCGGCTGGCACCGGTACGCAGAACATCACGGCGGTGGTCACCCTGCCCGGCGGGCAGACGGCCACCAGCAACGGGATCGCGTTCGTGTACGTCCCCGCGCCGAGGATCACCGATGTGTCCCCGCGTTCAGGGACCGTGTCTGGTGGGGTGGATGTGGTGTTGACCGGCACGGACTTCCAGTCGGGCGCCACCGTGTTCTTCGGTCCTTCCGACGGGTCTGCGGACGGGTCGCTGCCCGGCGACTCGCCGGCGCGGCCGACATCGGTGCTCAGCAGCACCAGCATCAGGGCGACCACCCCGGCGGGGATTGTCGGACCGACGAACATCGTGGTGGTCAACCCCGACGGCCAGCTCGGCGCGTTGGTGGCCGGCAACGCCAACCATTACAGCTACTCGGGAACAGTGCCCATCATCACCACGGTCACCCCGGCATCAGGCAGTTCACTGGGCGGAACCGATTTCACCATCACCGGTGCCGGGTTCCTACCGAGCCCCAGTGTCACGTTTTCGTCGAGCGGTGAGCTGAACCCGCCGAAGGTTTCGTTCGTGACAGCGTCAGCTGACGGCACCACCATTACCGGTAAGGCGCCGCCTCACGCCGCGGGGCTTGTCGACATCACCGTAACCAACATCGGCGGCGGGTCGGCGACCAAGACCGGGGCGTACACGTTCAACGCTGCGCCTGCGCCGACCATCAGTCCGCTGAGTGTCACGTCGGGCCCGTCCCTCGGGCGTACCAACCTCACGGTGAACGGCACCAACTTCGCCAACGGCACCACGGTCACGTTCGACACGGTGCAGGCTTCCAGTGCTGCGGTACTGAACTCGACGACCATCACCCTCAGCACCCCGGCCCATGTCCCGGGCGCGTCCAGCCTCATCGTCAGGCTCCCTGACGGCCAGACCGTGTCGACGCCGTTCACGTTCAATGCTTCGCCGGCACCCACTGTTGGCGCGATCAGCCCATCGTCGGGAACGGGCGGAACACAGATCACCATCACCGGCACCGGGTTCGCCACCACCAACGGTTCGGCCGCCAACGCAGCTTCCGAAGCGCTCATCTCGGTCGGTGCGGCGGTGTGTGTGGCAGGTTCGCTGGGTCCTGATTCGACATGTCTGAAGTCGGTTCCGGCGGTTGCCCCGGCGTTGCCTCAGCCCATCGTTATCAGTGCCACGTCCATCACGGGCCTGGTGCCTGACGCCGCGGGTGGAGCTGTCACGGTGACTGTCCGCAACCCCGACGGCCAGAGTGCCACCGGTTCGTTCACGTATAGCGGACCGTCGGGCGCGCCGACGCTGGCATCCATAAGCCCGACGTCAGGCAACACCCTGGGCGGGGCCACGGTCACGCTCACCGGAACCGGGTTCGTGAAGGGCGCTACCGTGTCCTTCGCCGGTACCGGCGGCACGAACTCGGCGAAGATCGCCACGACCGTGGCGGGCGGCGGCGGTTCGCTCACTGCGGTGACCCCATCGGGTATCTACGGCCTCGTGGACGTGACGGTCACCAACCCCGGTGGTCTGAAGGCGACATTGAAGCACGCTTTCACGTTCACCACCGCAGCGCAGCCGACGATCACCAGCATCTCGCCGAGCTCGGGCCCTGGCGGTACCACGGTGACGATTACCGGTACCGGTTTCGCCAACACTCGCGTCGGCACCACGAATGCTTCGGGTGCCGCCACGGTGACCATCGGCGGGCAGCCGCTGCTGCCGGCCACCGCCGATCCGGTGGTCCTCAGCGACACCACGATCACCGGCGTCGTCCCCACTCCAGGAGCGGGCGTCGCCGTCGCTGATGTGGCCGTGCTGAACCCTGACGGCCAGTCGGCCATCGCCGCTGACGGCTACTCCTACCCGGCCGACACCACCCCGCCGACCCTGACGGTCACCGGAAAGGTCGGATTGGCGAACTACACGTTCGGGAACTGGGCCACGGGCAGTGTCACGGTGTTCCTCAGCGCCAACGACAACGGCGGTTCGGGTGTCAAGAACATTTCCTACAGCGCCACCGGGGCCCAGCCCATCCCCAACACCGTGGTGCCTGTGGCGACAACGAATGTCGTGATCGCCAGTCAGGGCACCACCACGCTCACGGCGAACGCGGTGGACCTTGTCGTACCGGGCAACGTCTCGCCGGCGTCGGTGAATGTCGTGAAGGTCGACTCGGTGAAACCGTCGCTCAGCGCCGTGTCCACTGTCGGCGCAGCGTCCTATGTGCCCGGAACCACCGTCAACCAGGACGTCACCGTGACGTTCAGCTGTGCCGACACGGTCTCCGGTGTGGCCGCGCTCACCGCCGCCAGCGCTTCGACCACCACCACTTCGGGCATCAACCCGCTCGCCGTGACCGTGACCAGTGTGGGACTGAACCAGTCCGTGACGGCGACGTGCACCGACGTGGCCGGGAATATCTCCACGCTGAGCGTTTCGAACATCAACATCTCACGCACCGCCCCGGCCATCTCCGTGAACGCCACGGCGGCCGGTGCGCCGTACAGCGCGGGGACCTGGACGAACAAGCCGGTCACCGTGACGTTCTCGTGCACGCCGATCTCGGTCAGCACCCAGATCGCCTCGCTGACCCTGCCGGTCCAGGTCAGCGGGCCGACCACCAATCAAACGGTGACGGGTACCTGCACGGACACGGCAGGCAACAGTTCGACGACGACGTTCGGAACCGCTTCGGCGGGGATCGACATCGACCTCACCCTGCCGGTGGCGTCGGCTTCGGCGACCACCACCGACAACGCCAACACGGCGGTCCCGTACACCGCGGGGACCTGGACGAACCATGATGTCGTGGTCACGTTCGCCTGCACCGAGTTGGGACCGAACCAGTCAGGTTTGGCTCAGACCGACGCACCGGTCACCGTTTCGGCGGCAGGAATCACCAGTGGTGTGGTGGGCGGGTGCACCGACACGGCCGGCAACAAAGCGAATCCTCCGGCGTTCTTCGGTTCCATCCTGATCGACAAGACGGTCCCGGTGTGCACCGTGGCCGTCTCTCCGAACCCGATCGGCCCGGCGAACACCAAGATGGTCACCGTCACCGCGGCCGTCACCGTCACCGATGGTGATTCCGGACCGAACGGTTTCAAGCTGGTCTCGCTGGTCAGCAACAACCCGCCAACGGCGAGCGTTGACATGGTGGGCTTCACCGTGGGACAGCCGAGCATCACCGGCCAGCTGCGTGCCACCAAAGGCCGCACGTACACGTTCACCTATCAGGGCTTCGACAGCTCGGCGAACGCCAGCGCAATATGTACCAAGACGGTGACGGTGCGTTGAGGCCATCTTCAACAACAGGGTTGCGTCGCCGTGCCACGCCGGGCTGCGCATTCGTGCTTGGGCTTGGGCTCCTCCTTACCGGATGCCGGTCGGGTGGGAGATCAGGGGGCAGTTCGACCGTCGCACCTTCATCCACGCTCGCACCTCAATCCACACTGACACCGACGTCGGCTCTGGCGCCCACTTCTGTGGCACCTCCGCCGACCGGGGCGCTGGTGCAGGACAACGAGGTGACCACCACCGTCGCCGAGCAGGTTTGGCGCGAGCAGGCCAAGGCGTTTCTGACAATGCACGGTGATGACCTGACGGCCATCGCCACGGCGGCGAATGATTTCGGGGTGGCATTGGAAGCCAAGGACGCAAACGGCACGGTTGCCGCGATCAGTGACTTCCTGGCCAAAGTAGGCAAGACGGAGATCGACCTTCCACCGAACGCGTTCGGCCATGACCTGCTCGACGTCATGAACCATTACGTGATTGCGTTGTCCACCGTTCGTACCGGTGTGCTCACCAACGATCAGAAGAAGATCACCGCTGGCAGCGATGCGCTCAGTGTGGCGGTAGCTAAGTTCAGCGTGATCACGGCCCGGGTGAAGTCGTCATCATGATGACATCGGCGCGGGCGAAATCCAGAACGGTTTTGCGTAAGGCAGAAAAATTCAGCAAGGTGCTGATTGATACAGAAGCGAAGCAATGAGAGGACCGGCCATGCGTCGAAGTTCGAGAATCGCACTTTCGGCGGTGGCCGCAGTGGTGATGCTGGCACTCAGCGTTGCGCGCCCGTCCGCAGCGGTGCCGGTCCCTGGTGCGGGTTCACCAGGTCCGATCGTCGGTGGGCCGGGGACTCCGGGCGGTGAGGGCAGGCGCGTCGGCCGTCCGGCGGAGCAGGGCACCGCCACGAAGATCGATGTGTCTGCACCACTTCGTGACATGCCCAACGTACCGGCCGGTCGCCGCCATGAACACCGTGACTCGCCGATGCCCACACCGACAGGGCCGGTGGTCGCCGACCCGGTGGTGCAGTCCGGTCTGAGCGGCCAGGCGCCGGCGACCGCTTCGAGTTTTCCTGGTGTGGGGGCGAGCGGCTCAGCGCCTTCTGACGCCAACGGAGCGGTGGGCCCGAACTATTACTTCGACCTGGTCAACGCCCGGTTCCAGATCTTCACCAAGTCCGGGGCCAGTGTGCTGGGTCCGTTGACCACGAACAGCTTATGGACCGGGTTCGGCGGCGGTTGCGAAGGACAGGACAACGGTGACGGGACCGTCCGGTACGACGCCCTGGCCGACCGCTGGGTGGTTGCCCAGTTCGCGCTCGGTCCGACGGGCAAAGGCCCGTTCTTCCAGTGCATCGCCGTGTCGACCACCGCCGATCCGACGGGGAGCTACTACCGTTTTGCCTTCGCTTTCGCCAGCTTCCCGGACTACCCGAAGCTCGCCGTGTGGTCTGACGGGTACTACGAAACGATGAACATGTTCAGCAGCGCCGGGACGTTCACCGGGGCGAACACCTGCGCGTTCGAGCGGGCCAAAATGTTGAACGGTCAACTTGCGTCGATGCAGTGCGTGAACGCCACCACGATCTACGGGGCGATCCTGCCGGGTGATCTCGATGGTGTCGTTCCCCCTCCGGTCGGAGCGGCGAACATGCAGATCGGTCTGGGCCGAGACAACACCCATTTGGCGTCCTTCCGGTACCAGGTGGACTGGAGCCCTGGGCATGCCGGCACGTCGCTGACCGAAGCCGATGTGGCCGTCGCCGCATACACCGGGGCTTGCGGTGGCGGCGGAGCATGCGTTCCGCAGTTGGGCACCACGCAACAGCTCGACTCCCTCGCTGACCGGGTGATGTACCGATTCGCCTACCGCAACTTCGGCGACCATGAGTCGTGGACGGTGAACTACAGCGTGAGCGCTGCTGGCGTCAGCGCGCCACGGTGGTGGGAACTGCGCCGCAGTCCTCCAGCGGTCTCGGGACCGTTGAGCGTGTACCAGGACTCCACCTACGCGCCCGACGCCAGCCACCGCTGGATGGGAAGCACCGCGATGGATAGCAGCGGTGCCATCGCCATCGGGTACAGCAAGTCGTCGGCCGCGATGAAACCGGCGATTGCGTACACCGGACGTGAGGCCGGCGACGCGCTGAACACCATGCAACCCGAAACCATCCTGATTGCCGGGACCGGAGCGCAGACCACCGGACTGGCCCGTTGGGGGGATTACTCGGCCATGAACGTCGATGCGTCCGACGGCTGCACGTTCTGGTACACCAACCAGTACCTGCCCGTGGACGGGACATTCAACTGGGCCACCCAGATCGGATCGTTCGCGTTCCCCTCCTGCGTTGCGCGAACTGACAGCGACTTCTCGGTGGCCGCCTATCCCGTCGCCGGCGTCGCCAGCATCGGGTCGTCGGTGAGCACCACTGTTTCCACCGGCCGCACGGCGGGAGCAGCGCAGTCGATCACGTTGGCCGCTGCGGGTTTGCCGGCCGGTGTCACGGCATCGTTCGCGCCGGCGTCGGTGGTCGCCGGTCCGGGTGCAGGGAGCTCGTCGACGATGACCTTGGCCGTGGGAGTATCTGCTGTTCCAGGCGTGTACAACATCGTGGTCAACGCGGTGGGCACCAGCGGCGCTGCTCACAGCGTCTCGTATACCGTGACGATCCCCGGTTCCACCATCAGCAACGGTGATTTCGAGACCGGCGACCTCAGCGGATGGTCAACCACCATCGGCAGCGCATCGGTCGTCACCGGGGGCCGCACCGGTACCTACGCAGCATCGCTTGGCACTATCGCATCGCCCAACGGTGACTCGACCATCACCCAGTTGTTCACGTTGGCCGCCGCTTCGAACCTGTCGTTGTGGTACCAGGTCAACTGTACTGACACCGTGGCGTACGACTGGGCCACAGTCACCCTTACCGACAACACTGCCGGCACCACCGTGACGCTGGTACCCAAGACATGCACCAAGACCGGCCTGTGGGCCCAGGCGACCACGTCGCTTGCTGCTGCGTCCATCGGTCATCTGTTCACGCTCACTCTGACCGACCACGACGACGCCAACCCGGCCGACCCCACCGTCACCAAGTTCGACGATGTGGCCCTTACCACCGCCGCATTACCTGATTTCTCGGTGTCAGCTGCTCCGGTGTCTCAGAGCGTGGTGGCGGGGAGTGGCACGTCGTTCGTGTCGACGGTGTCTGGGGTGAACGGGTTTGCCGGGACGGTTGGGTTTTCGGTGTCTGGTTTGCCGGCGGGGGCGACGGGGTCGTTCTCGCCGGTGTCGGTGGTCGGTTCGGGGACTTCGACGTTGAGCGTGTCGACGGGTGCGACGGTGGTTCCGGGGACGTATCCGTTGGTGATTTCGGCGACGAGCGGTTCGCTGGTGCGTACTACGGGGGTGACACTAATCGTGAACCCGGTTCCTGATTTCTCGGTGTCAGCTGCTCCGGTGTCTCAGAGTGTGATGGCGGGGAGTGGCACGTCGTTCGTGTCGACGGTGTCTGGGGTGAACGGGTTTGCCGGGACGGTTGGGTTTTCGGTG
>JAYVSS010000239.1:0-6327 GCA_043775075.1 Acidimicrobiia bacterium | reverse complement strand
TTCGGTTTCAGGAAGTACGCCTTTGCGTGTCCGCAGTGCGGGCAGCTCAGACGTTCTCGGTCGGCTCCCCAGCGCAGTTCCTCCAAAAGGACGTATGCGTCGTTCTCATCCGTTACCCGTTTGCGCAACTCTGCAAGGGTTAGCTTCATGAACTCATTCTACTACGCGCACTGGGTTTGTCAACCCGCACATCGCCTAGTTTCGTCACTGTGACGAAACTAAGCGCGACGCCGGGTGAGGGGAGATGTCGATGGTGCCGACGCCCGTTGCCTGATCGAACAGCCACCGTTGGGCGGCCACCCGAATTCTGTCGACGAAGCTGCCGCCAGCGCGACTTTGAGTCCCGACGGTTAGCGGCGGCAACCGGCGTCGGCGACTACGTCCTGACGATGACGCGCGAACAACTGGCGTCGGTCCGAGATGATCTCTACGTGCTGGAGTGCGCCATTGCTGACGTTCGTCGAGATCTTGGCGCAGGACTCGACGAGACCGAGTTACGCGAAGCGCTCCGCTGGCTACTCGCCAGCGCCGAACCGGTGGTCGCGGCACATTCCCGGTTGTAGAGAGTTGGATCGATCGTTCTCCTGACGGAGTCCTCGCGTCGATGGTCGAAAAAGCGCAGCAGTGGCGGAAATGCGCAGCGCAATATCGACACCCTTGCGCTTTTTCGCCACAGCGCATCCAACAGCAGCGCCCCATTCAATCCCGGCATAAGCCTCGTCACTTGACATAAGCCTCGTCACTTGACAGAAGCCTCGTCACTTGACATAAACCTGGTCACTTGACATAACTACCATTCTCGGCGATTTGAGCGGGGCGGGTGCCCGGGGAACTGAGCGGGTCGGTTCTACGATGAAGGCCATGGCCACTCGTTTCGAATCGACTGAAGTGGCAATCATCGGTGCTGGCATTTCCGGGCTGGCGGCGGCTCGTCGGCTGCGCCTCGCTGGTCGCAATGTCATGGTGCTCGAAGCGTCGAAACGGGTTGGCGGCCGGCTGCTCAGCCACGAGCTGACCGACGGCACGGTGTTCGATCTCGGCGGCCAATGGATCGCCTCACCCAAGCACATGCCGTTGGTGAATACCCTGATCGACGAACTCGGTTTGCAGCGCTTCGTGCAACGCGATGACGCTCTCATGGACTACACCGCCCAGCCATTCGCCGAGATGCCGCGCATTATGAACGCCGAATGGCAATGGTTCATGGCCAAGGTGGATGAGCTCACCGAGTCAATCGATACGGTGGTGATAGCCAACTCCCCCGATGCCGATCACCTGGACTCAGTCAGCCTCGAGGAATGGAAACAATCAAATCTTGATTCCGATCTTTTGAAGCGAATTTTCGATCAAATGATCCGAACAGAATATACGATCGAACCAAAAGATGTTTCGATGTTGTACTTTCTCTACGCCCTAAAAATAAATGGGGGCATGAGCACAATGCTCGACATCGGTGCGAATGGAGCGCAGAATCTCCGCGTCGTCGAAGGCCTGGCTGCGCTGTGCACTCGCATCGCTGACGAACTTGGGGATCGAGTTGTTCTCGGGGCCCAAGTGTATGACATCGTTCAACGTGAAGACGGACTTCGCGTGATAGGCGACTCGATTGTCGTAGAGGCGGACCGGGTTATCATTGCCCTTCCACCCAACCAGATTCAGCGAATTGACTTTGACCCGATGCTCCCGCGCCGGCGCATGTGGCTTATGCAGCGGCTGGAAATGGGTGCAGTTATCAAATGTTTCGCGATTTACGACAAGCCGTTTTGGCGGGGTCGGGTTGTTACGCCGCTCGATCCGGACACTCTCGTCATTGACCACGCGCTCGACGCCAGCTCCGTCGATGATGGACACGTGGCGTTGGTGGCGTTCATCGGGGGCGACGACGCCGTGGCGTGGAGCGACCGCTCCCCCGTGGAACGTCGGGCGGTGGTGCTCGACAACCTCGCTCAGGTATTCGGCGAAGAGGCCCTCACTCCCATCGACTACTTCGATCACGACTGGCTTTCGGAGCCAACGATTGGCGGTGGGTACTCGTGCTACGCCCCGCCCGGGGTGATGACGGCCGGCTACGAAGAACTCGCCACTCCAATCGGCTTCCTCCATTGGGCCGGAACAGAGATGGCGACGGTGCATCAGGGGTACGTGGAAGGCTCGCTGCAATCGGCCTACCGGGCGTGCGACGAAGTTTCTGCTGCGCTCACCCCGAACGGGTGAAGCAGTCTCGTTCGGAAGACATCGACGCGGAGCTTTCGGACGGGCAGACTGAGGCGATGACTCGTGCACTTGTACTCGGTGGCGGCGGTTTGGTCGGGATCGCCTGGGAAATCGGGATTCTCACTGGACTAGCTGAGGCGGGATGCGACCTCAGCGGCCTCCTCCATGAGTCTGGTCGTCAGCCAGATTCGATCATCGGGACGTCGGCTGGCTCGGTTGTGGGGTCGCTCATCGGAACAGTCGGCCTTGGTGATATGGCAACCATGGCGCTCGACGATGCCCGCGCCGCCGTGGCGATGGACAACCTCCCACTGCTCGACTTCGCCCTGATGGAAGAGTGCTTTGCGGCGTGGCGGATCCTTCCCGACGACTCCCCCGAGTCGCTCGCCGCCGTCGGGCGCATGGCCCTCAAGTTCGACGGTGTGGGCGAGGAGCGTTACGTCCAAAGCATGGTGGATGCCGTTGGTCACGAGTGGTTGGACAGACGCTTTCGGTGCACGAGTGTGAATGCCCATGACGGCACCTTCGCCGTGTGGGACGCGTCAAGTGGAGTTTCTCTGGCCTTGGCGGTGGCGTCGAGCTGTGCCGTGCCTACGGTGTTCCCGCCCGTGACGATCGAAGTGGGCGGTGAGTCGGCTCGGTATGTGGATGGTGGCGTGCGCTCGGGCACCTCGATCGACCTGGTCGCCGGGGCAGACCGGATCCTCGTACTCGCTCCGATTGGCTCCTGGACGGGCGATTCGCTGGACCCGGCGGCCGCCGCTGCGGTGGTCCGGGAGACGGCGCTGGCCGAAGCTGCCGGTAGTTCGGTGATCACGCTCTACCCCGACGACGCAACCAACACCGCCACCATGTATAGCCCGCTGACCCGGATGGATCCCGGCGCTCGCCTTCCCGCCCTGGAACATGGTGTTCGTCAAGGCCTCGCGCTGGCGAAGCAATTGCGGGGCTGGTGGTAGTGCAGCGGGTACTGCCCGGGACGAGGAGAGTGCGCCGCGCTCAGGTCGTGTAGTCGGCGTTGATACGGACGTACTCAGCAGAGAGGTCGCAGCCGTACACCGTGGACGCGGCGTTTCCCGTCATGAGGCTGACCGAGATGAGGACGTCGCTCCCCTTCATGTAGGTCGACAGCCGTTCCAATCCAGGCTCATCGACCTGGGACGGGTACACCTCTTGAGAGCCAAATCGAATCACGACACGATCGGGGCTGATGTCGCTGTCCCCTTCGCACTTTCCAATCGCCATTGCCACCCGACCCCAATTGGGGTCGCCACCGTGGACCGCCGTTTTTACCAGCGGCGAGTTCACGATGCTCTTGGCGACTCGCTTGGCCTGGAGCTCATTTCGGGCGCGATCAACGGCCACGGTCAGAAGTTTGGTCGCTCCTTCGCCATCTCGGGCAATCTGTCGGGTGAGCGAGAGCGCAACACGTTCTAGACCCTCGACAAACGATGTCTTGTCCACGAATCCGGCGAGCCCGTTGGCCATAATCGCGGCGGTATCCGAGGTCGACGTGTCGGTATCAATCGAGAGACAGTTGAACGTCTTATCGATCACCGTTTTGAACATGGGTCGAAGTTCACCGGGAGACAACCGGGCGTCGGTAAAGAACAGCACGATCAACGTCGCCATGTTCGGCTCGATCATGCCGACGCCCTTAGCGATACCGACGATCCGGGCCTGTTGGTTTCCCTCACCCACGGTTTCTGCGGCGACCTTGATAACCGTGTCGGTGGTCATCATGGCGCGGGCCGCGTCCACAGCGTTGGTGGACGAAAACGGATGGCTCATCGTGGCCATATGGGCACGTATCTTTTCCATCGGATACGGACGGCCGATGACGCCGGTTGAGGCGAGCAACACTTCGTAGGGAGCACAACCAACGACCCCGGCGATCGATTTCAGGACTTCTTCGGCGTTCTCGGCCCCGGCGCGTCCATTCGCGACGTTGGCGTTCTTGGAGATGACACAGAAGACTCGCAGCGACCCGTCGGCCACTGAACGGCGGCTGAGATTCACGCTCGGTCCGGCAAAGCGACTCTGGGTAAACGCCCCAGCACCCGACGCCGGGACATCCGAGGCGATCACGCAGAGGTCATCGGTTGTGTCTTTGATCCCCATGTTCGCCACGTGCACCGAGAAACCCTGAGGCAGGAGCACGGCGGGAACAGGTGGAAGGGGCGACGTCGAGGTCATACCGACAGTTTGACGCAGCGTCCGACGAAAACCCCGTCATGTTGTCGTCGTAGTTTTTTCCGGCCGCTTGGCGTGGTGCCCGGCATGGTCTGCGTTGCCACCTCCCCCCGATCGATGAGTTGAGCAAAATGCGAAACAAGCGGCCCGGCTGACCAATTGCCACCGAGTAGCTTGTAAGCCCTATGTCTCACCGCATCGACATCGAACTCACCAGCAACAACGGGGAGGTCTGGACCTGGCGCGCCGCCGGAGCAAAGCAACCCAAGGGCAACGTTGAGGCCAGTGTCCTCTACGACGGTGCCGGTGTTGGCGACGTTGTTCGGGCCGAAGCCGAGCGCTTCCTCGACGGCCTTCGGATCGTGTCGGTGACGCCGCCGCGCAACGCTGGCGCACGCCCAGAGACCATCGAAATTCGAAACAACGAAATTCACGATGGACCGCAGGTGCGGGTGCAGTACGCCGACGGTGGACGAGGAAGCAGGGACCGAGACGGCGAGCGGCGCGGCCCCCGTCCTGACCGCGGGCCCCGACCCGAACGCCCGTCCCGGGATCGCCCCGCGGCTGATCGCGGTCCCCGTCCTGACCGGCCGGCCCGCGCCGAGCGTCCCGAACGGGCCCCGCGGCCCGACCGTGTTGAACGCCCGACCCGCCCTGACCGGCCAAAGCGCCTCTCCGCTGGCCGCGCCCATCGTGATGCGCTCATCGATTCGCTCAGTCCCGAGCAGCGGGTAATTGCCGACCAGCTTTTCCGCGGTGGCATCCCTGCCGTACGCCAGGCCATCATCGACCAAAACGCCGCGCGGCGCAGTGCCGGCGATGCCGAAGTACCCGGAGTCGCCCTCCTGTCGCTCGCCGAGGACCTTCTTCCCAAGACCCGGGCCGCCGATTGGTGCGACCGGGCCGATGCCGCACTCGAGGCCGGTTCGTCCACCAACATTCGCGACCTTCGCGCTCTCGTGGTGCAGGCCGATTCAGTGGCCAAAGATGAGGCGGCCCGGGCCATGGCCGGACGTCTCCGCGACGCCATGACGGGACGGGTTGAAGGCGAGCGGGCGGTGTGGTCGAACGAGATCACGGCTGCGCTTGACGGCGGAAAATTGGTTCGGGCTCTACGACTCACGACCAAGCTGCCGGACACCAGCGCCAAGATTCCCGCAGAACTGCAGGCCCGCATCATCGTCGAGACCAACCAGGGCCTTTCTCCGGCCACGCCTGCCGATCGTTGGGCAGCGCTCGTCGAGGCCGCCGCCGAGGCCCCGTTCCGACGTGAGTTCGCGCCGGTGGGTCTTCCCGCCGATGCCTCGGAGGCCCTCAAAGAGGCCGCGGCGCAAGCCTCAAACCGCATTCCGGCGCTCCTCAAGGTCCTCGGACTCACCATGCCTCCCCCGCCCCGCCGGTCCGCTCCTGCGACCCCACCGGCCCCTCCCCCCCGACCGGCGCCGGTCGCCCCAGCCGCTCCGGTAGTCGCCGCCAGCGTCCCTCACGCCGTCGCAGATGCTGTTCCTGATCCCGATGAAACTGTGGGCGAAGCAGCGGCGGAGCCTTCTGCTTAAAGGGCCCCATATACGACCGCTGATAGGCGTGCGCGCCAGCTCTGGCGCTAACTTGTCCGGTCATGGTCGACTACGAAGTACAGGGCCACGTTGCCCTGATCACCCTCAATCGCCCGGATGCCCGCAACGCCGTCAATGGTGCCGTGGCCACGGAGATGGAAGCTGCCATTGATGCGATGGAAGCGGACTCGGGTGTCTGGGTCGGCGTCCTTCGGGCCGTCACGGTGGGCGACCGTCCCGTTTTTTGTGCCGGGGCCGACCTGAAGGAAATTAACGCAGGCAATGCCGCCAGTCTGGCGACCCGCAAGGGGGGCTTCGGCGGCTTTGCCTATCGCCAGCGAGTCAAGCCGGTCATCGTCGCCGT
>JAYVSS010000238.1:0-12320 GCA_043775075.1 Acidimicrobiia bacterium | reverse complement strand
CCGGTGGCGCAACCGAGGTTCACCAAGCGTCCCTCCGCCAAGATGATCACTGAGTGACCGTCTTCGAAGGTCCACAGGTCGGTTTGGGGCTTGAGCTCAACTCGGGTCACGCCCGGATAGCGGGACAGGCCAGCCATGTCGATCTCGTTGTCGAAATGGCCGATATTGCACACGATGGCGTTGTGCTTCATCTTCGACATGTGCTCGGCCGTGATGATGTCGGCATTGCCGGTGGCGGAAACGAAAATGTCACACGTGCTGACCACATCTTCGATCGGAAGGACCTGGTAGCCCTCCATCACGGCCTGCAGGGCGTTGATGGGATCGATCTCGGTGACAATGACGCGCGCACCCTGGCCCCGCAGGGACTGCGCTGACCCCTTGCCGACGTCGCCGTAGCCGCATACGAGGGCGGTTTTGCCGCCGATCATCACGTCGGTGGCCCGATTGATCGAGTCCACCAGTGAATGGCGACAGCCGTACAAGTTGTCGAACTTGGACTTGGTGACGCAGTCGTTGACATTAATTGCGGGGATCTTCAGCTCGCCCCGCTCGTGCATTTGGTACAGACGATGCACACCGGTGGTGGTCTCCTCGGTGACGCCCTTCACGCCAGAGAGCATCTTGCTCCACTTCGTCGGATCGTTTCTCAGCGTCTTCGACAGCAGGCTCAAGATGATGGCGAACTCAGCACTCGATGCCTCGCCCGGATCAGGCACCGCGCCCTCGGCTTCGAACTGCGCGCCCTTGTGCATGACGAGCGTGGCGTCGCCACCGTCGTCGAGGATCATGTTCGGACCGGTGTGGCCGTTTTCGTCGGCCGGCCACGTCATCATCTGCTCGGTGCACCACCAGTAGTCCTCCAACGACTCGCCCTTCCAGGCGAAGACGGGGATACCGGACGGTGCCTCGGCGGTGCCCTCCGGTCCCACCGCGATGGCGGCGGCGGCGTGATCCTGGGTGGAAAAAATGTTGCAGCTGGCCCAGCGCACGTCGGCACCCAGCTCCACGAGAGTCTCGATGAGCACGGCGGTCTGCACGGTCATGTGCAGCGATCCGCTTATCCGTGCGCCTTTCAGCGGCTTCGACGGGCCGAGCTCCTTGCGGATGGCGCGCAGGCCGGGCATTTCGTGCTCCGCCAGATGGATCTCGCGGCGGCCAAACGGGGCTAGCGAAAGGTCGGCGACTTTGTAGTCGCGGTCGGTCAGGGGTTTCGGGGTGAGTGACATAAGAATCGGCTCCTTCGATGAGCGGACAGGGGCGAGAGCGCTCAGATTGAGACGACGCCCGCTACGAATGGAGTCGGCCCTGATCACAGGGTGACAGCGCACGGCGGCGCCCGACAAGCAGAACGGATCCTATCCTTCGTCGTTCGGCTAGAAAACACCCGACAAGCCCAATCACCTACCGGTTCTTGCCGAATTACTCCTTCACGGAGGCCAAACCCATGATGAGCGAAAGCACGTCGGCCACGTGCGCGCCGACATCGTCCACCGTGGCCGCTTCGAGGTTGAGGCGCAGTAGTGGCTCGGTGTTTGACGCCCGCAGGTTGAACCACCAATCGCCTAGATCCACGGTGAGACCGTCAAGATGATCGACCGAGGCGGCACGACTGGAGTATGCCGACTCAACACGGGAAATCACCAGATCCGGGTTGGCCACTTTGGTGTTGATCTCGCCCGACCCGGCGTACCGCTCGTAGGGAGCGCGAACGGCGCTCAACGGGATCGAACCGGCGGCGGTGGACAGCAGCTCAAGGACATGGAGGGCGGCAATAATCCCCGAGTCCGCTCGCCAGTTGTCGCGGAAGTAATAGTGAGCCGAGTGCTCGCCGCCGAATATGGCGTTGGTCTCGGCCATCAGTCCCTTGATAAAACTGTGGCCCACGCGAGTTCGCACGGGCACACCGCCGTTTTCGACGATGACCTCAGGCACGGCTTTCGAGCAGATGCAGTTGTACAACACCGTGGAGCCCGGATGCTTGCGCAGAACGGCGGCGGCAACCATGGCGGTGGTGGTGGATCCAGAAATCGGGTGACCAAGTTCGTCCACCAGAAACACCCGGTCGGCATCGCCGTCGAAGGCCAGGCCGATGTCGGCCTTCGACGCCAACACCGCGGCCTGCAGGTCACGCAGATTCTCCAATTGGATCGGGTCGGCCGGATGATTTGGAAACGTGCCATCGAGCTCGGGAAACAGGATCTCGAACGACACCGGAAGGCGCTTCAACACAGCCGGCGCGACGAGGCCGCCCATGCCATTGGCGGTATCAGCCACGATCTTCAGGCCCGGGCGAATGGCCGAGACGTCGATGAACGAGAGGGCATGGTCAACGAAGGCGTCGAGCATTTCCTCGGTCCTTTTCGCCCCGTTGCCGGCACCGAATGGCAGGCGACCCATGGCCAAATCCGCCGCCGTATCTCGGATCGTCTTCAGCCCGGTGTCGTCGCCAATGGGCTTCGCCGCGGCCAGACACATTTTGATGCCGTTGTAAGCGGCCGGATTATGCGATGCGGTGAACATCGCCCCGGGAACGCCCAGCCGTCCGCTGGCGAAGTACATCAGGTCCGTTGACGCCAGACCGATATCTACAACAGACATTCCTTCGCCGGTTGCTCCGTCGATGAACGATGCCACCAGGTCAACGCCCGAGGGGCGCATGTCACGGGCCACGACGATCTCCGTGGCACCGTCCTCGCCCGACACAAAGCGAGCAAACGACGCCCCGATGGCCTTCGCCAGGGGTGGATCGATTTGTTCGCCCACCAGCCCCCGTACGTCGTAGGCCTTGAATATCGCGTGAAGGCGGGCTTCGGCCGTCCCCACGGCTGCCGGGGCGGGCTCGTGGGCATTCCCCGATGCTTTGTCTGCCGATGTCGTTGTCATGGCGCTCCCCCTTCGAAGAGAACAAGATCCAACCCCCTCCGTCGGGGAGCGAGTGGACCCTAGCGCCGAGGACAGGTGTCCTCGGCGACACAAGCCAGTCGCTCTAGATTGGTGTCAATGAACGCCGAGGCTGCTCCTCGCGTCGTGGCTGACGATATGACCGGCGCGCGCGCCGTTTCTGCCGTGGACACGACCCCCGCCCACTCGCCCTCGGATCCTTCCTCGGGTGGCGCGAAACCGCTCCGACCCCGGCTTACCGTTCCCGGTGATGCATTGGGACGCATCACCTTCGTTGTGCTGTTGCTGGGAACGCTCCTGGTGGCATGGAAGCTCCACATGTTCAAGCTGCCGTCGCAAATAGCCGGCGATCGGGCCGCTTCCCTGGGAAAACCTCGGCCCCGGATGACGTTGTTCGATGGCGTGCTTGAGTGGGTCACGCCATGGCGATGGGGACGCGGCGACATGCTGTCAAACAGCCTGGCTACCGGCGGCGATATGGGGGCTCACGTGTGGAGTTCGGACTATCTGCGCCGGGCCCTGCTCCCCAAAGGGCGGCTCACGGGATGGTCCAACGACTGGCTCGGCGGATTCCCCGTTCTCAACTTTTATTTCCCCCTGCCGACCCTGCTCATCGGGTTCCTCGGGTTCATTATCCCCGCCAACGTGGCGTTCAAACTGGTCACCGCCCTCGGCATTTTGGCTCTGCCCACCACCGCATGGGCGTCCGGTCGGCTGGCCCAGCTCCCCCGTCCCATCCCGCTCTTTCTCGGGCTGGCCGCCTTTCCCTTTGTGTTCTCGCGCCACTTCGATCTCTTCATCTACGGCGGCAACGTTGGCTCCACGATGGCCGGGGAGTTTTCCTTCGCTATCGGCGTGGCGTTCGGCGTGTTGTTTCTGGGATTGCTGACGAGAGTTCTGCGGACCGGTCAGTACCGAGGACGGGCGGCCCTGACACTCGCGGCCACCGGACTATGCCATCTACTTCCCACCATCTGGGTCTTATGCGTAAGTGTGCTTATTATCGCCGCGCACCTGCGTCCAGAACGGATGAAGTTCCGCAACGGCAGATTACTCTGCGCGCTTATCGGTGGCGCGGTGGCGCTCGGTGCAGCGGTGTGGCTTTCGATCGATCACAAATACGGATTGATCGTGATCGGGGGCGCCCTGTTTGTCATCGCGCTGGTGGATCAGTTCCGTGACCTCTTCGGTGCTCGTCAGCTACGAGACGCCATCCTGGTGCTGGGTTCGGGCGGCGCGCTTGCGGGTTTCTGGCTCGTCCCGTTCGCCCACAACCTCCCCTATACGAACGACATGGGTTGGGAGAAGATGAAGCTCTACAAGCAGAATCTTTTCCCTTTCTGGGGCCCGAAGCCCTACGCCGATTCCCACATCATCGCCGTCGCCATGATCCTGGCGCTGATCGCCTCGCTGTCGGCCATCGTTTCGCTCGGGCGAGCTATTGCGGAATCGGCTGAGGGTCGCGTGAACGTCGCCGCCCCGACGCTTACCGGCGTCGCCCTCATTGCCGCGGCCACCGGCCTTGGCTTCGGACTCATTAAGGGCGAACCAAGCGTCGGGCTGCTGGTCGGCGCCGCGCTTTTGGCCATCACCTTCGTGTTGGCCTTGGTGCTTGACGGTCCGTTGATTGGGAGAATGGCCGCCGTGGTTGCCCTCGCCATCACGTTCGGGTTTCTTGTGGTCAAAGGCTTCACTCCCGGTCACCTGATTGTGTTCACCGGCTTGTGGTCGTTCACCGTGCTGGTGGTGGCGAGCATGCGTGGACTCGAATTCGAGAGGATGGGCCTCGTCCTCACGTTGACCGCAGGAATCTGCGTGGCATTCTTCGTGCAGACCCCGCAGTTCCGTTTGTGGAATGCACGCGCGCTTCCCTTCTGGTTCTTGACGATCTATTTCCTTGCCGCCCATGGTGCGTACCGTGCCGCTAAGGCGATCAGCGGGGCCCTTCGTTTGTACGCCGAACCTCGACGATCGACCGGTCGCGGTCCGATCTACGGCGCTCTCGGAGCGTCGTTCGCGGTATTCGTTGGCGTCGGCCTGCCGTTGAACCTGGTGCCGAATTCGCTCCCCATTCCCAAGGTGCACAAAGGGCTCATCGGAATCCAGGCGGCAAAAGCGTCGAATGATTCGAACTTCTCCCCTGGCTGGGCCCTCTACAACTACCGCGGCTACCAAGGTGCGGGCGGGTGGTTGGAATACCAAGCGTTGATGAACGAAGCCAAGGCCGTTGGACAAACCAACGGCTGCGGGCGGGTGCTCTACGAATACGAAGACGCCAAGCTCGGTTCGTTCGGCACCACGCTTTCGCCAATGCTGCTTCCGTATTGGACGAAGGGCTGTTTGCAATCCTTCGAGGGCGTGTACTTCGAGTCGTCGGCGACCATGCCGTGGCACTGGATGACCGCCGCCCTCGTCACCACGCCGCTCACCAACAAGGCCGATGGCTCCAAGAAATACTCGGGCCCGTCTAACCCCCAGCGAGACATTCCGTACCCGACATACGACCTGGTGCGCGGCGTCGAAAAGATGAAGGCGTCGGGGGTTCGGTACTACCTGTCGATCACCGACGCCTCACTGGCGGCGGCGACGGCCATGCCCGACAAACTTCGCAACGTCGGTCAGGTCGGGAAGTGCCCCACACCCGGAGTGGCCGCGGACCCCACCGCCGATGAAAAGTCGTGCTTTACCTTCTTCGAAGTCATCGGTTCATCGCTCGTTTCGTCGCTCGTCGAACAGCCTCAGGTGGTCACCGGCATCGCCCAGGACCAATACGGCGGATGGCTCGACGTTGAAGCGGACTGGTACAACAACCCCGCCACCTACCCGGCCACGATTGCCTGGACCGGACCCAAAGAATGGACCCGGTTCGGGGCCAACGTGGTCAAGCCCAAAGACGTCCGGTGTGCAGCCATCGAGGCGAAGAAAGAAAGCGATCGAACGCCCGACGAGCGGAAGGTCGATTGCCAGACCCGAACGCGAACGTGGGGCGTGGGTGTGACCACCTCCGGCATCGGTGCCCGCAAGGCAATCGAGCCGGTCAACGTGTCCAACATCTCATTGAACAACACCGACCTCACGTTCACCGTGGACCGTGTGGGCGTACCCGTGCTCGTCAAGGTGTCTTATTTCCCGAACTGGACCGTGTCGGGCGCCAAGGGTCCGTACCGCGTGATGCCGAACTTTATGGTCGTCATACCCACTAAGAAGAACGTGCACTTACATTATGGGTACTCTGGTGCCGACACCCTCGGCTTCGCCGCATCCTTCGCCGGCGTCGGCATGCTGGGGGTGCTGCATTGGACCCGAAAGCGGCCGTTGCTGCTCCGCGCACCGAGCAACTCGCCGAGCGCGGGGCCCGGCGGCAGTGACGCCGAGGAGCTGACCGTCGAGGAGTCCGAAATGGACCAAGACGTGGTGGACGAGACGGTGTGGGACGACGCCGAGTTCGATCGGCCAACGAGTGCTGTCCCCGACCGCGACGTGCCTGAGACGCCGGTGACTCTCCCGACCGAGAACCGCGACAAGATCCTCGAGTGAGTGTCGTACGAACTCGACGGCAAGCGTCGACGCGATTTCTTGTCGCCCACCATCAGGGCTTGCTCGTCCTCACGCTGTGCGTGATTTTGGCCGTCGGCCTACGGATCGATCGTGTCTTTCTCAACACGTTCCCGACCGGGGGAGACAACGGTGGCCATCTTGGTATGCCCGCATATGTTCGCCGAGTCCTTGCGCCTGACTGGAAGATCACCGGCTGGTCCAACGACTGGTTCGCTGGCGTTCCCGTCCTAGCGCTGTATTTTCCTCTGCCGACTTGGCTGATCATTGGCCTTAGCGCCATCCTTCCGTACAGCATTGCGTACAAGATCATTACCGTCGTGGGGACGATTCTGTTGCCGTGGGCGGCGTGGCGGCTGGGGCGCAAAGCCAACCTTGCAGACCCGGCGCCCCTCTACCTGGCGTTTGCCACGCTTCCGTATTTGCTCAACCGTTCCTATCGCATTCTTGGCGGAAACATTCTGTCCACCATGGCCGGCGAGTTTTCATTTTCGCTCAGCCTGCTCTTCTGCGTGCTGTACTTCGGCAGCCTTCTCGACGTGATCCGCTTCGACCGCCACCGACCGCGCTCCGCCCTACTGCTCGCCGCCACCGGGCTGTCTCACGTGGTCCCGGCAATGCTCGCCGTTGTCGGCACGGGTGCCCTCCTCGTCGCATTTTCTGAACGAACGCGCCTGCGGCGTCAACTACGAAGCACACTTACTGTCGGGCTGGTCGGAGGATTACTCGCGGCGTTCTGGATCGTGCCGTTCGCGTCATTACTTCCGTATACGAACTCGATGGACTACGAACGCAACACGACGTATCGGACATCGCTGTTTCCTTTCCTGCCTGGTAAGCACACGTTGCATGTGCTGGCCGATGGTGGCGCGCTCGTTGCCGGTGCGTGCGTGCTGGCGATCATGGCGTTGCTTGTCGGGCTAGTTCGCCGGTCGCGTTTCGTGTTCGCTCTGGCTCTTACAGGTGCCGCGTCGGCGGTCGGATTCCTGCTCTGGCCAACGGGGAGCATGTGGAATAACCGTTTGCTCCCGCTGTGGTTCTTCGTCATGTTTCTCCTCGGCGGGCTCGGTCTGGCGTTCATTGTTCGCCGGGTTCGGACCCCGGGAGGCCCGGCGATCATCGGTGTTGCCGTTCTTTTCATTGCCCTCGCTCCGACGTTCGACGCGCTTCCTGGGTGGTTCCCACTTCCGGTGAAGGGCGCGAGCGGCTGGCATTTCAAACCGTTGAGCAAGAACAAGGACTACCGCAGTGCCGACCTTCCGTTCGCCTGGGCATCCACTAACGCCGAAGGCATGCAGCGCAAAAAGGCCTGGCCCGAGTTCAAAGCGCTCGTCAACGCGGTGAAGCCACTGCCCTGTGGCCGACTGTTCTGGGAGCAGGATAAGGGGTACACCCGCTTCGGTTCATCAATGTCGTTGATGTCGCTGCCGTACTTCACCGCGTCGTGCATCCAATCGATGGAGGGACTGTATTTCGAGTCCACCCAAACGACGCCGTTTTCGTTTCTCACCTCATCTCTAGTGAGCAGTGCGCCATCGAATCCCCAGCGCGATCTGAAGTATGGCTCGTTTGATCTCAACACCGGCGTGGATCGCCTTCGTCGCCTGGGGATTCGGTATCTCCTCGCCAGTTCCGATCGCCTCAAGACCGCAGCTCGTATGCGTACAGATCTTCGCGAGGTTGCCCGTTCTGGGACCTTCATCGTCTACGAAATTGCCGACAGCGCCGTCGTCTCGCCGCTCGCGGCGCTGCCGGTGGTCGTCCGCAGAGCCAATGCCGGTCTCGACGGCGGGTTTGTCGACCTCGGGCTGGCCCAGTGGGCCGACACGGCAAAATACCCCGACACCTACGTTGTCAACGGGCCGAAGTCATGGCCCCAGGCCGACCTGGTGGTTCGTCGCACCCGGGCACCGGGCAAACTGCGTGATACCCGCGGGACCGGCGTCACCGTGGTGATGGCGCCGTCAACCGCATCGTCGAATGTGGCTGGACCGGCCGGCGCCCGGCCCCCCGTTCGTGTGTCGAAGGCCAAGGTCGGTCCGACGTCGGTGGAGTTTTCCGTTGACCGCGTGGGAGAGCCGGTCCTCGTTCGACTCTCATGGTCTCCGGGATGGCGAGTGCACGGTGGCTCCCGGCCGTACCGAGCGGCGCCGAACTTCTTTGTCGTCGTGCCTAGCAACAAGCACGTGCGCATAACAATGGAGCGCACCACGCCTGAGTTGGGTGGTCATGCCTTAAGCGCGCTTGGTATTGTGGGGCTCGGTGTACTCTTCGTTGGCGACCGTCGCCGCCGTCATCAACGCCCAGTTCTCCACGGCACGACGCCCGATGATCCCGGTGAGCCCACTGCGCCAGTTGAGCCCGCTGCGTTAGTCGAGCCCGACGAGCCGATCGAAGTCACCGAGCCAGTTGAGCCCGGGGATCCAGTCGAAGCCACCGATCCAGTCGACGACCTACGCCCGACGCTTCCCCTCGCGCCGCAGGGCGAGCCAGAGGGTACCGAGGCCGCGGACCGACCGGAAGATGCGTGACACAATCGGCGTGCGAGCGGGTCGGGTCTCTTCGATCCGCACACCGATCTCGCTGGTAACGAAACCCGCTCGCTCCAGGCGAAGGATCAGTTCGGTATCGAACAGGTCGGTGCCGAATAGGCACGATCCGGCAAAGCGTTGCGCCGGTTCGCGTCGCATCGCCTTCATGCCGTGCGTGTCGGACACCTTCAAGCCAAAACCGCGGCGCAGCAACGTGGAAAAGACCCCGGTCACCACCTTGCGGGTCCAGTGCCGCCGGTCGTCGGCGCCCTCGCCCCGCTTCGACGCCACGATGAGGTCCGGTCCACCGGCGGCGGCTATGCGCTGCGTGGCCTCGTCGAGAAAGGCGAGCGAGAACAGATCCACATCGAAGTTGACAACGAGATCTTTCGACGCCGCCAGGAGCCCGTCTTTCAGGGCAAGCCCGTAATCGGCCGTCGAAATGGACCTAGCACGCACCTCGGAAAACTCTGCCGCTAAAGAATCGGCCACCGCACGAGTCTTGTCTTTCGATCCGTTTTCAACGACGATCACTTCAAAAGCACGACCTTGCGCTCGCAGACCTTCCACCACGGCGCGTACGGCGAGGTCCAGGAAGGATTCTTCCTGATAAGCGGGGAAGACAACGGACACCGACGCCAACATCGCCGATGTCGAACTATTCGGCGAAGGCGGGGCTGACACGGCGACACATGTTAGGACCGGGGAGCGAGAGTTTGGTGACCAAATCGACGGAGGGCCACTGAGCGCTGCAGCAAGCGACGGCACAATCGGGGGCCCGCCTGCGGGCGGGGAAACGTCCACCGAACTCTCATGGCCCCAGCGGTAGGATTTTAGTGTGAAATCATCGCTGCCGCTGATCGGTTTATCGCCAGCTCGGGGTGTTGTTCTCGCCGTTGCCCTCGTCGTTGCGTTGGGTGGGTGCGGATCGTCGGGCTTGAGCGACGCTTCGTCGGCGGGGACGCCGGCGACCACCACAGCAAATACGACGGCCACGCCAAACGCCAGCCCCGGCGCGACGCCTTCGACGATCACCACGACGGAGTCCTCCCAAGGCGCGGTAACCGGCAAGATCATCGACACGCCGCCCGGCGTGATTCCAACCACGGTCGCCGGAACACCGGCGTTGCTCAACGACTACAAACCGGCGCCCACTGACCGATCGCTGGTCCTCACCGCCGCCGTTGCCGAGGTCGATATCTACGACAGTGCCATCTCCACCACCCCGACTCGCCAGCTCGCCAACCCCATCGATTCCGGGTCCCCGTTAACCTTCCTCGTCGACGGCCTCACATCCACTCGCTACAAGGTCCTGCTCCCGATCCGGCCCAACGGGAGCACCGGCTGGGTCGATCCCGCTCAGGTCTCGGTGCTTGCTCACCAGTACAAGATCACCGTTGAGCTCGCCGCCCATAAAATCACCGTGACCAACGGGACCAGAGTGGTGATGAGCGAGCCAATCGGGGTTGGTAAGGACTCGACCCCGACCCCGGACGGGCGATACTTCATCAAGGAATTGATTCGCCCGTGCTATCCCGATGCCAAGGGAACCTGTGTGCCGAATGACAACGGGCCGTATGGGCCGTTTGCCTACGGGCTCTCGGGCTTCTCCCCCGTCCTCGATGACTACAACGGCAAAGGCGAGGGAACGATCGGTATTCACGGGACCGACGACCCCAGTTCAGTCGGCCAGGACGCCAGTCACGGCTGCATTCGAATGAGGAACGACGCCATCCGCCAACTGGCCAAGCTCCTCCCTTTGGGCACGCCGGTCATCGTCAAGGCCTAACCTTTGGTTCGTGCGTGTGTACTCGTTTCCGGAAGGCCGTGGCGCGTCTTGACGCCGTGCGCCAGTTCTGTCGTTCTCTCAGTTCCGTCAGATCTCAACTGCGCCTCGTCGCCAGCCGATGAATGACCGGATGAATCGTTCCTCCCCGCGCTCGTCCTCATTGGCGGGTGGATCTGTCCTGGGTGTTGTGGCGGCGCTCGGCCTCGCGCTCGTTGCGGCTACCCCGTCTTGGGCAACCACGGCAACGACCATCGTTTCCAATCCTGCGGCTACGACGCCGACGATTCCTGACGTCGCGGTGTCAGAGACGAAGGTTCCGACCGTCACGGTGGTGGCCGCCGCCCGCAATCGCCTGACCCCGGTCTACGAATCAGCCACGGCAACAAAGGCGTTCAAAACATTTGACAACCGGCTGAATTTCAGCGGACGCCATGTCTTCTTGGTCCTCGCCCAGGAGGGCAACGCCTTCAAAGTGCAGTTGCCTATGCGACCAAATGGGCGCGTCGGTTACGTAAAGGCCGCGGACGTGACGCTCTATCAACATGACTACGCCCTGAAGGTTGATCTTTCGGATCACACGTTGATCGTGTTCAAGGGCGGCAAGGAAATTCAACGCGAAACCGTCGCCGTTGGCCAGGCGAAATACCCCACCCCGACCGGGTCCTTCTTTCTTCGCGAACTCGCCAAGCCGGGAAATCCACGCGGTTCGTACGGTCCGTGGGCGTTCGGCCTGTCGGCCTATTCCAACGTGTTGCAGAAATTCGGCCGAGGCGATGGCCAGATCGGCATTCACGGGACGAACCAGCCAGGCGCGCTTGGCACCGACGCCAGCCATGGCTGCATCCGCATGAAGAACGCCTCGATCACGAAACTGGCCCAGACCCTCCCGCAGGGCGTTCCCGTCGAAATCGTCGCCTAGCGCGCTCACTCCATGAGCGAGCGACCAGACCAAACGAGCGACCTGGACCGAAACGCGTCGACCCAGACGAGAAAGCCTCAACGCGATTTAGTCCACCTAGACGCGTTTTAGTCCCGGTCAGCATGCGGGCGAACCGACATTCTGCGCAACTCCGACCAAGCGATGCATGGCTTGACTCCCCAGATGCTGCAACGGAGGGCCCAGCGAGGCGCTCTGTTGCGCTTGCATAACGGGCTGTACGTGCCACCGCTGACCCTTACCGATGACGCAACGGCTTCAGTGGCAAGCGAGTTTCAGCATCGCCAATGGACGCAGCGTCTTGGCGGTCATCTCGAACGAGCCGGGTCAGTGTGTGCGATCAGTCACCGAGCGGCGGGCGAACTTCACGGTCTCGAGGGCATCGTTGGCCACTACGACGACATCACCGTTTCTCGACACTGCGCATGGAAAACATCACCGGCGATTCGATCGACGCTCACGGCCGACGAAATCGTTCCGATTACCGACCTGCGAGTGACCTCCGTGTCAACGGCCAAGTTGTTGTCTTCGGTGGTGGCCAGGTGAAAGTCCTCGCTGTGGGCCGATTGGTGGTGGGTTGTGGGGGTTCTAGTTTTGGCCTCCT
>JAYVSS010000237.1:0-5377 GCA_043775075.1 Acidimicrobiia bacterium | reverse complement strand
CTGACCCGTTATGGCTGTCGCTCTCGCCCCCCGGCGCCCCGGAGCGCTGAGCGCATCCGACGCGATTCGCTCGTTCGGAGTCGTCGGTGCTGCCCTGGTGATTACCGGCGCGCTTTTTCTGGCCACACCGTTGGACGGTCCGTTCGGATTCGTGCTCGTCGCCATGGTGCTCTTCGTCGTTATGCAGTACGCCGTTGTCAGCCGAACGGTGGATCGCAAGCACGCCGCCGACCGCATCATCACCACCCTGGTCTACCTGTGCGCCGCTTTGACAGCGTTGCCGCTCGTTTTGATTATCGGTACCGTGGTCTCCAAAGGCCTGCCCGGCCTGTCGATGAACTTCTTCACCAAGACGCTTGAGGGTGTGGACCCATCGGCGTCGTCCACCACTGGCGGGGCGTTACACGCCATTACTGGCACGCTCACCCAGGTCGGTTTCGCCGTCATCGTGACCGTTCCATTCGGCATCTTGACGGCGATTTACCTCACGGAGATTAACGGTCGTTTTACCGGAATCGTTCGCCTTCTCATTGATGCCATGTCCGGCATCCCTTCGATCGTTGCCGGTCTGTTCATCTACGCCATTTGGGTCATCGGGCCAGGCGGCGGATTCTCCGGCTTCTCGGCGTCGTTGGCGTTAGGTATTTTGATGCTTCCGACGGTAGCGAGAACGACCGAAGAGATGCTCAAGCTCGTCGATCCGTCTCTGCGTGAGGCGTCTCTAGCGCTTGGCTCGCCGCAGTGGAGAACGGTGGGCCAGGTGGTGTTACCAACCGCCCGCGCCGGAATCGTGACAGCGGTGATTCTCGGCATCGCCCGTGTTGCCGGTGAAACCGCCCCGCTCCTGATGACGGCGTTCGGCAACGATCGCGTGGTCAATCCCGGCGCCGCCTTCCGTGAGCCGCAATCGGCTCTACCCCTCTTCATTTTCCAACAACTCGCGCAGGACCAGCGAGAGCGGGCATGGACCGGCGCCCTGGTGCTGATCGTCCTCGTCCTCATTCTCTTCACGATTGCTCGACTGGTCTCCCGTGGCTCCAAAGTCAGCCGATGACTTCCGCGTCGACAAATTCTTCTCCCCTTTCCATCGCTCCTCTTCGCCCCTCCTCTCAAAGGACGACACAATGACTGCCGTCATGCAACCCGGAACGGACCACGTGGACCTCACCCACACTGCAGATATTGCGTTGCGAGCGACCGATGTTTCCTGTTGGTTCGGCAAGCGGAAGGTTCTGGAAGGGGTCAATTTGGCGATCCAGCGTCATTCTGTTGTCGCCCTCATTGGGCCGTCGGGTTGCGGCAAGTCCACGTTCCTGCGCACGTTGAATCGCATGCACGAACTGGTGCCGACCGCGGCCCTCGCCGGGGCTGTCGAATTGGACGGCACGGACATCTATGGAACGTCGCTTCGCCCGAGCGAGGTCCGTAAGCGGATCGGCATGGTTTTCCAGAAGCCGAACCCGTTCCCGGCGATGAGCATTCGAGAAAACGTGTTGGCCGGGCTGAAGCTCACCGGGACCAAGGCGCCCGACGCCGACGCACTCGTCGAATGGGCGCTGACTCGGGCCAGCTTGTGGACTGAGGTCCGGGACCGGCTCGACACACCCGGCGGTTCGCTCTCGGGGGGGCAGCAGCAGCGGCTCTGCATCGCCCGGTCGTTGGCCGTGAAGCCCGATGTTCTCCTCATGGACGAACCCTGCTCAGCCCTCGATCCCACGTCCACCCGCCGAGTGGAGGAGACGATTGGAGAAGTATCAGAAGAGGTCACGATCGTGATCGTGACCCACAACATGCAGCAGGCGCAGCGGGTTTCCGACGAATGCGCGTTCTTTCTCGCCGAGGAGAACCAGCCAGGTCGTATCGTGGAAGCTGGTCCCACTGACCAGATGTTCACGAATCCTCGCGATCCGCGAACCAACGACTACGTGAATGGAAGATTTGGATGACCCACCGCACCGTTGCCTCGCTCGTCTCCCTTGCCCTGTTCGGCGGTGTGGCAGCGACAGCATCGGTGGCCACTGCGGCCGGCTCTATTTCCGGGCAGGGATCCACGTTCGTGTCGAACTTCTTGGACCAATGCAAGGCCGACGTGCAAAAGGCCAGCGGCCTTTCGGTGACCTATCAACCCACCGGTTCGGGGGCGGGCCGCAACGGCTTCATTGAAGGAACCGTGGATTTTGCCGCGAGCGATGTGCCCTTCACCAAGGATGAGGCGGCGAAGGCCGCCGCCAAACCCTACGTGTACGTACCGATTGTGGCCGGTGGCATCGCCGTTGCGTTCAATGTCCCCGGCGTTAAGAAACTGACCCTGTCCGGTCCCACCCTGGCCAAGATCTTCGTCGGCAAGATTGTGTCGTGGAACGATCCACAGATCGCCAAGGAAAACCCCGGGGTGAAACTGCCGAAATTGGTCATGCGCGTTGTTGTACGCAGTGACTCTTCGGGTACCTCAAACGTGTTCTCGGGATACCTCGCGAGTGTCGCCAAGGATGTCTGGAAGAAGGGCGCCACCAGTACCTTTCCGGTGCCGGCGACGGTGGGCGTTGGTCAAAAGGGCTCCGACGGTGTCGGCAACTATGTGAGTGGGGCTCAGGGCAAAGGGGCGATCACCTATGCCGAAGTGAGCTTTGCCAACGAACGCCAGCTCGGCATCGTGAATGTGGTGAATGCGGCGGGCAAGGCGGTGCCGCCGGGCGCGGCGGCGGTCAGCGCATCGCTGTCGGTGGCATCGATTTCGCCGCAAAACGTGGTCACTATTGACGCCCTCACGAAGAACGCTGCGGCGTATCCGATCACGGCCGTGGCGTATCTGATTGCGCCGAAATCGTCCAAAAAGTCGGCCGACGTGAAAGCCTTCGCCCAGGCGATTCTCGGTGACTGCCAAGCCAAGGCTGAAGGTCTCGGGTACGCGCCCCTCCCGGCCAATGTTCTTGCGGCGTCGAACCAGGCCATCGCCGCCGTCAGCTAGCAGCTGGTGCACGCTGAGAGCTCCGCTGAGTCTTTGCCGGTCGTTCATCTACCTGACACCTCGGCGCCAGATTGCCGTCGGATTGGCTCCTTACGTTGCAGTCATCCCCCAACAAGGAGTGAACAACGTGTTTCGTACACGCACCTTCGCGCTGATCGGCGCCGCCATGCTTTCCCCATTCGCCGCAGTCTCGGCCCTGGCCCAGACCGCCACGCTCGACAAGTCGGTCTCGGTCACCGGCCAGGGTTCTACGTTCGTCTCGAACTTCGTTGAGCAGTGCAAGGCCGACGTCAAGAATGCGTTCGGTATCAACATTTCATACCAGCCCACCGGGTCAGGCGCCGGACGGGCCGCCTACATCGCTGGTACCAACGACTTCGGTGGTTCCGACGTGGCCTTCACCGCCGCCGAGTTGCCAAAGGCGAAGGAGACGCCGTTCGTCTATCTCCCGGTGGCCATTGGTGGCATTGCGGTGATCTACAAGGTGCCCGGTGTGACCGACCTCAAAATGTCCGGCCCGACCCTCGCCCGGATCTTCGCCGGTTCCATCCAGAAGTGGAATGATGATGCCATTGCCAAGGAAAATTCGGGCGTCACACTCCCCGATCAGGTCATCCGCGTCATCGTGCGAAGCGACTCGTCAGGTACGTCGAACGTATTCAGTGATTACCTGTCTACGGTCGGTAAGGGCGGCTGGAAAGCCGGAGCCACGAGCAATTTCCCGCCGCCTGCAGGCAACGGTATCGCTCAACGTGGCTCAGACGGAGTGTCCAACTACGTGGCCGGCAGCCAGGGCGAGTACGCCATCACCTACGCCGAGACGAGCTTCGCCGAGGAGCGCAAGCTCGGCGTGGTCAAGGTCATTAACGCTTCCGGCAACGCCGTTGCTCCGGAGCCGGCAAACATCACCGACGCAATGAGCGAGGCCGCGGTGAACGACGACGGAACCCTGTTCCTCAACTTCAACGCTGCTGGAGCGAAGGCTTACCCGATCTCGACCACGGCGTATCTCATTGCGCCGCTCACGATGGACAAGGCCAAGGGCGATGTGCTGCGGACCTTCCTGACGTACTCCGTGGGCGAGTGCCAGAAGAAGGCCGACAAGATTGGCTACGCCCCGTTGCCCGCTGCTCTCGTGAAGCTGTCGCTCGACGCCATCGCCAAGATCAACCCCGGCTCGGCCCCGGTGCCCGTCGCCGGCGGCGCTGCTCCGGCGGCGACCACCACCCCGGCCGCCAGTGCCACCACCGCGCCCCCGACCACCGCCGCGGCGACTTCTACGCCTCCGACCACGAAGAAGGCGGCAACGACGAAGACGCTCAAGAAGAAGGCAACAAAGACCACAAAGAAGAAGTGATTCGAAGCCGACCGTAGGCTCGCAGACGTGTTCGGGATAGCTGACCTCGCTGCGGGCCTTCGGCTCGGCTTGTTTCTTCCTTCGGTCTCTGCCCACCCACCGTCGGCGGAAGTATTGGGCGCCTCGTTCGGTGTCCCCCTGATTGTCGGTGAGGCGCTCTTTTTCACCGGAGTTGGGGCGGGATTGTTTGCCCTCCTCGCCCGTAGTCGACTGAGCAGACTGCGCCGAACCCAGGGCCAAGAAGAACAGTCTCTGAGGTACGCCAGCGAGCGGCTTCAGCGTGATCTCGACCTCGCCCGGTCGCACCTGCAGGTGGTGCGCCAAGCTGGCGATGCGTTGCCGTTCGGCATTGCTGTCCTTGATCCGATCGGACGCGACGTGTTGCGGAACCCCGAGGTCTCATCGGTCCTCGGGCCGGAGTCTTCCTCCCTCGACAGCGAAGGACGCACCGAGCGCCGATCGGACGGTGAAGTTATGGCCGGGGGGACGTTGCGACGGTTACTCGAACGAGCAGCAGATGGCCAGAGGGGACGAGAAAGTCTCGACATCGTCGGGCCGCCGCGTCGTTCGTTCACCGTGACCGCGGAACCGATCGGAGAGTGCGTCAACGGTCGGTTCGCCGTCGTTGGAACGGTTCAAGATGCCAGCGAGGCCCGCCGCACGGAAGCAATGCGTCAGGATTTCATCACCAATGTCAGTCACGAACTGCGGACGCCCGTTGGAGCAATCGCCATCCTGGCGGAGACCCTTGCGGCCGAAACAGATCGGCTGGCCGCAGCGCGGCTCACCGGTCGCCTCGAACATGAGGCGCATCGACTCGCAGTTATGGTCGACGATTTACTGGCGCTCGGGACGGTGGAGTCCAGCGGTGCGGGCTCGGAAGAATTCGTTCCCGCTTCGGAACTGCTCGACGAGGCCATCGAGCGGGCCCGGGTCAGCGCAGAAACTCGCGGGCTGACGATCGAGGTGAGCTCCGTCGGTCATGGGCTTTTGGTGCGGGGTGACCGTCGACAGCTAGTGACGGCCCTCCACAATCTCCTGGAAAATGCACT
>JAYVSS010000236.1:0-5168 GCA_043775075.1 Acidimicrobiia bacterium | reverse complement strand
GCTGACGATTGCCGCGATGCCGACCACAGCGGCGATCGGAACGACAAGGTCTCGGTCACGAGAGGCACCAGCGGCGGACGCCACGACAATGACACCCATCCCCGCCAGAGTGAGCATCAGGCCGAAGTTGAGCGGGACGCGGCGCATCGCCGCCGTGGGTCCAGCGTCGGCTCCGCTCGATCGGGCCCCGAACGCTGCGGGCAGAAACTGCCCGGCCAGCGTGAGGAGGACGCCGGCGCCCCGTACGACCGACATCATCGGTCGAATGCGGTCCCGCCCCGAGTGCGCCGACGCCAGGAGTACGGTTCCGGCGATCGCCGGGAGGGTGGTGCCGGGAAGGCCCAGAAGCCCGAGGGACTCCTGGGCGTCCAGTACCCGCCCGCCAACGGTCAAGTACCCGGTGCCGTTGTGGACCAGCGTTCGGGCGATGCCGAGGGCGGCGGCCGTCGCCACGGCGAGAACGAAGCTCGCCAGGGCGGGGCCGGGAAGCGCGCTGCGGGCTCGGTGGTCGTCGGTGCGGTCGCTCAGATCGACGCCTCGGGCGGTCACTCGGAACTGCGGTCGCGCAGGCTTTTGCTGGCGCTTTCCAGAATGGCTCGTTCATCTTCGGTCAGGCTCGCCATCCCCGACGCCGCCACCTTATCCAGTACACGGTCTACATCGGCGGCGCTGACCACGCCCGAGGATGCGATGCGCGTCGTCGGTTCGGCGCCGGTGCTGGCGGTCCCCGTGCCCCGTTCCCCCCACGGCCCGGTGACGACGGTGGATTCGGATTTGCCTTTGCGGCCCTTCTGACGCCCGGTCTTCGGCGTTTTTCCCGGCCGCGCAGCAGCTTTCGTCGGCGGGCGCCGATTGACCGGGCCGCCGAGGATGGGCGCGATAGCCAGCTTCGGCACCCACGGCACCTCGGAGCCCCATCCGTACGCCCTTAGGAGGAGGAGCGCCGTTCCAATGGCGGCGAGCAGCAAAAGAATGAGTTTCGGCTGCTTGTCTCCCGTGTACCTGATGATGTCGAGACCGACGTACACCGCCGCCAGGACCCACGCGGGAATCCCGAAGAAGAAGGGCATTCGGGGATTTTCCGCCACAAAGGTCACGAATGCGGCGAGAACGAGCAGTCGCATACCGACCAGAGGCGTGTCAGTAAGGAGAGCAAGGGCAAGCACGACGATGGCAATCGTGGCGAGAAACTTGGTGAATCGCACGCGACCGAACTGTTGCTCTAGTTGCCGCCCGACGAACCAGAAGAACGCCAGGCCCAAGGCCGCCCATATATCGGGGACGGTCACAAACGGCCAGGTCACGAGGCGCCAGATTTGTCCGTCAGTGACAAACGAGCGCAGCATCGCCAGCTTGTAGAAGAACGTGTTGCTCACCGCGTACAGGAACATGACCACGACGTTGAGGCCAATGACGAGCACGGTGGTGGTGACATCCAATGAGCCGATGCGAAACCACGGGTCATCGTCGGACCGACGCTTCGGCACGCTGATCTGAAAACGGTTGGCCACGACTCCAATCTAGAGCCGCACTGCGCGTTGCATGGTGGTGGTCATGGCGGTCTGGCCGGCCGGTACAGTCCGGTCGGCAAGTCGCACGCGTGCGGCAACTGTCGGTACGGTGACCGGCATGCCCGATGCGACCACATCTGTTTCACTGACCGCACCGTTGCTCGGCACCGTGGTGGCGGTTGAAGTCATGCCAGGACAGCTGGTTCGCGCCGGGACCACACTCCTCGTCCTGGACGCCATGAAAATGGAGCATCCAATCGACACCCCGATCGACGGCATCGTCGACCGGCTGCGGGTGGCCGTGGGCGAGACGGTGGAGGAGGGTCAGATCCTCGTGACTGTCAGCCCGCACATTGTGCAACTCGAAGTGGCCGCCGAGGGCATGGTGGATGACCCCACTCGTATCCGCCCGGACCTGGCCGAAGTGCTCGACCGTCAGCGTCGAACCACCGACACCGCCCGCCCGGACGCCGTGGCCCGGCGCCGTCGAACAGGCCAGCGGACGGCGCACGAGAACATTGCCGACTTGGTGGACGACGGGTCCTTCGTGGAATACGGCTCGCTTGTGGTCGCCGCCCAACGTCGTCGTCGAAGCGTCGAGGACCTGATCGAGAAGACCCCGGCAGACGGCTTGATCGGTGGTCTGGCGTCGATCAACGCCGAGCTATTCGGGCCCGATGACTCGCGTTGCATCGTGGTGTCGTACGACTTCACTGTCTTGGCCGGAACGCAGGGCCTGAACAACCACCGCAAGAAAGACCGGCTCTTCGCCCTCGCCGCCCAGAACCGATTGCCCGTCGTTATCTTCGCCGAGGGCGGGGGTGGCCGGCCGGGCGATACCGATGGTGTGCAGTTCGCCGGTCTCGACGGCCCGGCCTTCGCCCTCTACGGACGGCTCAGCGGACTTGTACCCCTCGTTGCGATAGTAAGTGGACGTTGTTTTGCTGGCAATGCTGCGCTCGCTGGTTGCAGCGACGTGATCATCGCGACCGCTGGTACCAACCTCGGCATGGCCGGCCCGGCGATGATCGAAGGCGGTGGGCTCGGCGTGTTCGCACCGGAAGAAATCGGTCCGATGGATGTGCAAACGGCGAACGGCGTCGTCGATCTCCTCGTGGAAGACGAAGCGGCCGCGGTGGCCGTGGCCAAGCGATACCTGGCGTATTTTCAGGGTGCCGTGGCCGACTGGAGGTGTGCCGATCAAACGTTGCTTCGGGGTGCCATATCAGAGAATCGTCTGCGCGCTTATGACATCCGAAAGGTTATGGGGCTGCTCGCCGACGAAGGTTCGGTGCTCGAACTGCGTCGTCGGTTCGGAAAGGGTATGGTCACCGCCCTGGCGCGCATTGAGGGGCGGGCGATGGGCATCGTGGCCAACGATCCGTCGCACCTCGCCGGGGCCATCGATTCCGACAACGCCGACAAGGCGGCTCGTTTCCTTCAGTTGTGCGACGCCCATGACATCGCGATTCTGTTCCTCTGCGACACCCCGGGGATCATGGTGGGGCCCGACGCTGAGGCCACGGCGCTGGTTCGTCATGCTGCCCGACTCTTCGTGACTGCCGGAAGCCTGACGGTGCCGTTCTTCACCATTGTGTTGCGCAAGGGATACGGCCTCGGCGCCATGACAATGGCCGGAGGCGGATTCCACGAAACAATGTTCACCGTCTCCTGGCCAACCGGCGAGTTTGGGGGCATGGGCCTGGAGGGGGCGGTGCGGCTGGGGTACCGCAACGAGTTGGCGGCGATTGTCGACGACGCTGAGCGGGAGCGGACCTTCGACGAGATGGTTGCCCGCATGTACGAGCAGGGCAAGGGTCTGTCGGCGGCGATGCATTTCGAAATCGATGACGTCATCGATCCGGCGGCGTCTCGCGCCGTCATCATGGCGGCCCTCCGCAGCGCACCCCCGCCGGCCCCCAGGACAGGCAAGAAACGCCCCTTCGTCGACACCTGGTGAACCACCCGTCTGCGCCGGGCAGCGGGGTCGGATACGATCTCTCATCCGCTTTTCGGTCGTCGGCCAAAGGTGTGGACGTTTCGTCCACACCTTTTTTGTTCCCGCCACCAGGACTGATTCGAGCAGACGCCGTTCTTGCCCCACCCAAACCAAGAAACACCAACCGAGCCACAACCGCATGACGAAAGGAGTCCCACCGATGAATACATCCGCGCCCCCATCCTCGCCCGCGCCCTCACCGTCGGTGGTGACCGCTCTTCTGGCGCTCATGGAAGGGCCCCTGGCCGATGCCCATTTCGAGCTGGTGGACATCGACGCGTTAGGGCTCGGCACGGCGGGCGCCACCGTTCGCGTCCTCGTCGAACTGACGCCCACGCACCCGGTGGGCGGGCGCATCGATCTCGACCAGGTCAGTGCCGCCACGCAGATCGTCGATGAACTGCTGGAGCGCGATGTCGCCCTTCGCCTCCTTCCCGACCGGTACACGCTGGAAGTTTCCAGCCCCGGCCTGGAGCGCCCGCTGCGTACGCCAGGGCACTTTCGCCGGGCCATCGGATCGTCGGTCACGGTCAAAACGAAGGCCGGCACGCCGGGCGACCGCCGGGTCGAGGGCCGCCTCGTCGATGCATCGATCGACGCCGAGGACCCGTCCGATGGCATTCGTGTCGGTGATCGCCCGATTGCCTACGCCGATATTGAGAAGGCACGCATTGTCATTAATTGGGGCCCAGCCCCGAAACCGGGCGCCGGTTCACCTCGCAAACCCCATCCGATGGCGGTCAAAGCGGCGGCGCTGGCGACCAAGGACACGGATGGTCGCGCTACGTCTGAGCTCGATGATGCGTTCGACCTCGATGAGTTTGACCATGAAGAGGCGGCCGACGACGCGTTTGACCTCGCCGACTTCGACGACGCACAAGACGCCGATGACGCCGATGACGCCGATGACGCCGATGACGACGATGACGACGATGACGACGATGACGACGATGACGACGATGACGACGATGACGACGATGACGACGATGACGACGACCCTGACCTACCCCTTACGAACCCGCACGAACCCGCACCTTTAGGAGATGCCCGATGAAGATGAACCCGGAATTCATAGAAGCGCTTGACTTTCTCGAACAGGAGAAGGGCGTTTCCAAAGAGCTCATCCTCGGTGCCCTCGCCGATGCATTGGTCACCGCGTACAAGCGCCAACCTCGGGCGGCCGAGGAAGCCGTCGTGTCGATCGATCCTGACACCGGCGAGATCCTCGTTTTCGCTCAGGAACTCGACGAAGAGGGCATCGTCGTCCGTGAATGGGACGACACGCCGAAGGACTTCAGCCGGGTTGCTGCGGTGACCGCCAAGCAGGTCATTCAGCAGCGCATCCGCGAGGTCGAGCGCGATCAGAAGTTTGAGGAGTACTCGGGCCGCGAAGGCGGGCTGGTCACCGGTATTGTCCAGCAGGGAGAAAGTCGCTACACCCTTCTGGACCTCGGCCGGGTGGAGGCGCTGCTGCCCCAGGCCGAGCAGGTCCCCCACGAGCGCTACGCCCAGGGATCACGGCTCAAGGCGTACATCGTCGAGGTCCGCAAGAGCACGAAGGGCCCCCAGATTGTGGTGTCGCGTACCCATCCGGGTCTCGTCAAAGGTCTCTTTGAACTGGAAGTTCCCGAGATCGCCGACGGCGTCGTCGAGATTAA
>JAYVSS010000235.1:0-6320 GCA_043775075.1 Acidimicrobiia bacterium | reverse complement strand
CTTCGCTTTCTCAGGCGCCTCGAACACATCGTCGGGAAGCTCGTGCACGTTCGTGAGGATGGGCAGGTCAACGCTGGATGCCGACTCGTCCACGGTCAGGGTGACGGGCACCGGGCTCGGCCAAATCATTGGCCAGTACCCGGTGGAGAGGCTGAGGCGGAGGCGATAGCCCGCCGGTAAACGATGGCCCAATGGGCGCAGGGGGAAAGCCACGTCGAAGGCTTCCCCGGGCGTGATGGCCGTCGGAAACTCGTGGCTGGTGCGATGACACAGGTTCATCACGCCATAGGTGAGGCGTTCGACGGCGCCGTGGGGAGGAACCGCATTGAGCCGCACGGCGATCTGGGCGATCGGCTGGTCGCTCACCAGCCGCAACCGAACCATCGGCGTGCCAACGAGGTCCGTTGCCTCGACCAATTCGACGGTGTCGTAGATGAGCGAACCGGCATCATCAGCGCGCTGATCAAGGGAGAGTTCCGGCGCAATCTTGCCCAGGCCGTAGGCACACCACTGACCGGCGGCAATACCGGTGGTCAGCGGCGACTTGATGGACGACGACGACGGTATTGCAACCGCCGGTTGACCGGTGAGCACGCCATCACCGAGGTACATCGTGGTCAGCGGCTCGGCGGCCGGCCACGGATCAACGGCGATCCACCGGCCAATGCGCAGGGGCACATGCGACGCCGGTACCTGCACGTCCTGGAGCCACACCCTCATCGGCGGGTCCGCCTCCACTCCGGTGTCCACCCCCTTCAGCCAACGATCCCACCACCGCAGCGCTTCCTGGAGAAACCCGATGGCCGGACCCGGCACCCCATCCTGCGGATACTTGTGACCCCACGGCCCCAGTATTCCCCGCGCGTGCGGACCAAGGTTCTCCACGATGGCGGGAACCGCTGGCGTGTATCCGTCCGCCCAACCACTCACTGAGAGCACGGGCACTTCTACGCGCGCGTAGTTTTCGTTAATTGACCCATGCTTCCAAAATGCGTCCCGGCGCTGATGCTCCAACCAATCAGCAGGGTGCAGGTTGGCATTCTCCATACGGAGCCGCCAGAGCTCGCGCCAACGGTCGTGGCCAACGATTTCCGGGTCAGGCGGGAGACCGTTCATGGTGAAGAAGTACCCACCCCATTCGAGGTTCTCCTCGTTGAGGCAACCGCCGGTGAAGTGCACGTCTCCGTGGTAACGATCGACGACCGAACAAAGCGAGATCACGGCCGCGAGAGCGGGCGGGCGTTCGGCGGCAATTTGCAGGCCGTTGAAACCGCCCCACGAAATGCCGATCATTCCGATGGCCCCGGTGGACCACGGCTGGGCCGCCAACCAGGCGATGACCTCCACGCCGTCGGCCTGTTCACGGGGCGCATATTCGTCCTCAATCAGGCCGTCGGAATCGCCGCTCCCGGCAATGTCCACCCGAGCGCAGGCGTACCCATGCTCGGCGAACCAGCGGTGCATGGACTCGTCGCCAAGGCGGGTCCCATCCCGACGCCGATACGGGATGTACTCCAAAATTACCGGCACCGGCTCGGAATTCGCGCCCTCCGGCACAAACAGTCGGGCGGCCAGCCGACGCCCGTCGGCCAGGGGTATGAAGACCGTTTCGATCTCTTCGATGGGGTTCGTCGAGCGGGTTCCCGTCGCCATAGGTCGACTCTAATCACGCGGCGCTCATGCAAACTGTGACCGTGCACGTCACCGCCCTCGTGACCCCTCGGCCAATGGCGGTTTCGTCCCCACGCCGTGTGAGCTCGACGAACCCAGGGCCGGTGAAGTGCTCGTTCGCATCGCCGCCGTTGGTGTCTGCCACACCGACATTGGGGTGGCCGCACGATACCTTCCGGACCTCCGATTCCCAGTGGTGCTCGGCCACGAAGGCGCTGCGTGATCGAGGCTGTGGGCCCCGACGTTCACCACGTCCGGGGGGTGACCACGTGGTCCTCACCGGGCCGCGGTGTCAGCAGTGTCGGTTCTGCCTCGATGGTAGGCCTGCATACTGTCAGCGCGCAGATGAGTTGGTGTTTTCCTGCCGACGACCGATGGCACCACGGCGCTCAACACCGCCGGCGAGACCGACGATCGCCGAGAGATCGGCGGCCACTTCCGTCATCAAGGCTGTACTCGTTCCGTAAGGGGCCGTAGGTTTGCGTTCGTGGAAATCGATCGGTTTGCTGCGCTTTCACTTCTTGACGCACCTGCGGTGGCCCGTGAGGCCGAGGCCGCCGGGTACGGCGCGCTGTGGACCACGGAGAACCGTAATGATCCGTTTCTTTCGCTTGTGCGGGCGGCCGACGCCACGACCACGATGACCCTCGGCACGGGCGTCGCCATCGCATTCGCCCGCACGCCGATGACGGTTGCGTACCCGGCCTACGCCCTCGCCCAACTGTCCAGCGGACGATTCATTCTCGGCCTCGGCTCGCAGGTTCGGGGCCACATTGCTAACCGGTTCTCCATGCCCTGGTCGTCGCCGGCCGAACGCATGTACGAGTTCGTGCTCGCCCTGCGAGCCATCTTCGCCGCGTGGCAAAACGACGAGCCGCTGAACTTTCGCGGCGAGCACTACAAACACACGTTGATGAACGAGAACTTTGCCCCGGAGCGCCACATGTTCGGACCCCCGCCGATCTATCTCGCCGGGGTCGGGCCGAAAATGACGGCCGTGGCCGGGGCGTTGGCGGATGGTTTCCTCGGTCATCCGTTCACCAGTCCGTCGTATCTCGCGGCCGTGACGCTCCCCGCGCTTCATGCCCACGGGCGGCGGCCCGTCGTGGTGCACAGCGCATTCGTCATCCTCGGCACCACCGCTGATGCTTTAGCTGAAGGTGAACTGGCGGTGCGCAAACGCATCGGATTTTACGCCGCCACTCCCGCGTATGCGCCGGTGCTCGACCACCACGGGCTCGGCGATCTCCAGCCGCAAGCTGATGCTCTGGCCCGAGCCCAACGCTGGGACGAACTCACTCGGCTCGTGCCGGATGAACTCGTCGAGCTGTTCACCGTGCGGGGCGACCCCACCGAAGTTGCCGACCAACTCCACCATCGATACGGGGGCCTGGTTGACCGCCTTGGACTCAACCTTCAGGCGCCGGCCCCGGCGGATCAGATTTCCGCGGTGATCGACAATTTACAAGCGCGCTGATTACTTGCACAGCGCGCATACAATCTACGAACGATCGGCCCACTTCGGCATGGGCAACGGGACCGGTGACATGAGCGCATGGAGAGCAGATGCGGGATCGACACCAACCCGCAGCAACTCGCCATGTTGGGCTTTCACGAAACCAGACGAAACGGCCACGCGCGTCTGTTCAATAAGTGGGTCCCAGAACCCGTTGGTATTGCACAGCGCAATCGGCTTGCGCTGAATTCCGAGCTGCGTCCACGTCAGCATTTCGGTGAGTTCCTCCCACGTGCCAAACCCGCCGGGCAGGGCAAGGAACCCGTCGGCCAGTTCACCCATACGGGCCTTACGGGTGTGCATCGTGTCCACCACCTCCAACCGGGTGAGGCCAACGTGACCGACCTCGGCGTTCAACAAATCCACGGTGATCACGCCGTGCACCGCCCCACCACCGGCCAGCACCGCATCGGCCACCGACCCCATAAGGCCAACCCGCCCGCCGCCGTAGATCAGCTCCAGTCCCCGCTCAGCCAGCAACGAACCGAGCGCCATGGCATGTTCGGTGAACCGTGGATCGTGGCCCGACGAGGACCCGCAGTACACCGCCACCCGTTTGATCAACGACTCCATACGTTCATTCACGCTACGGGTTGCCTACCGGCCCGGTGAGCGGCGGCGGAGCGGATTGGATGCCGGGTCGACGAGGCGGGGATCGAGGGTGCCGGTACGGAGAAATAACCGGCGGCGAGAGGGTGTGGCGAGTTTGCATCGCTTGACGAAGTACACCAGCGCCAGGGCGCCGAGAACTTCCGCCACCACGGCCGACGCCAGCCCGCGTTCCACCATCGGAATCGGGGTGCGTACTCCTGCGGTGAGCGGCCACCAAAACGCCGCCGTATTCAGCCACGCACCGTCGAGCACCAGGTGACCAAACATCCCGATCGGAATCGCCAGGAGCTTTTTGCGCAGCGGGCGGCGGCCTATGGTGACGAGCATGAGGCCGAAGAGCACGCCGACCACGACGATGACACTATGGGCCCAGGCCATACGCCGTGCGATCACCCCGTCGATCAGATCCGGTAACAACGCGCCGAGGCCGACCAATCGATAGTCGACCGAAGCGTCGCGAAAGATGGCGAACACCGCAAGGATGCTCGGGACGGCAAACCACAACATCATCGCTAGTACGCGCGCTTACCGGGCAAGCAGGGCACCGCACTCGTCGCAGGTGACGATGGCGTCGGGACCGAGGATACGGATCCGGTCGAGTTCCACCGACGCAATCTTGAGCCGGCAGGAACCACACGTCCCGCCCTCCAGGCGGGCAATCCCGATGCCCTTGTTCTTCGCCCGGATCGCGTCGTATCGGGCCAGCAATGGGCCATCCACGCCCGCCACCGCCGAGGCGCGCGCCTCCGCTTCGCTCACCGCCGAAGCATCGACCGTCTGCGCGGCGTGGACCTCGGCGGCGCGAGCTTCGCCCACTTGTGCGTCGAGATCTGCGAGCTCCGCGGCACTGGCGGCAAGTGTGGCGTCAATCGGCTCACGCTCGACCAGCACCTCAAGTTCGAGGTCTTCGAGTTCGTTGCGTCGACGCTTCAACGAGGCCAGGTCCGCCTCCAACGCCTGCAGTTCACGAGTTGCGGTGACGGTGCCTCCGTAGAGCGACCGGTCGGCCGACGTGATCTTGGCATCGACCTCAGCGATCTGCGCCTCCAATGACGCCTGACGGGTGCTCAAGGCCGCTTCCTTCACCACCGCGGGGGCGCGCTTCGTCTCCAACGCCAGACGTGACGCCTCCAACTCGACGACGAGTTGGTGCTCGGGAAGGTGGCTGCGGCGATGATGCAGTTGGACGATTGCGGTGTCGTGTTGCTGAACGGCGAGCAGAGACGAAAGGTCAGGCATCAGGCGTTCACCGTAGTGGCTGCTTACTGCGGTGGACCCGGAGGCGTGGTGGCCACCGGCACCGCCGCGGGCTCGGGGTTGGCCGGCGGCTCGATCGCGACCGTCGCCGGAGGTGCCGTATTGGCCACCTGAATCGGTGCCTGTAATCCGGTGTCGGTGCTGGCTGCCACGGTCGTTGCCGTGACTTTCTTCCTTTTCTTCTTGATCGTGAGCGAACCGAGACGGTCCTGACAGGTCTTTCCCGGCGTCCTCGTGACCCGAGCGACCAGTGGCCCAGCCGATCCGGGCCGCCGAAGATCGACGGGAGGAACCGTAACCGTGGGGCGTTTCACCGTCGGGCCCGAGGCACCGGGGACCGAGACGGAGTAGCCGCGTCCACCCACGCCCGAACGAGCCGAAACAGCGGGACGCGAACTCAGAGCTTGAGTTTCGCTTGCTCCCGGCTCCGCCGGACTGACGACTTGGACAGGCGTGGCGGCGGCGGGCGATGACGTCGTTGACGTCGTTGACGTCTTCGTCGTCTTCGGTCGCTTCTTCGTTGTCTTGGCTGGCGAGCCCGAGCCCGAGACGGTGGCGGACTTCGATCGAGCATTCGCCAACCCCTGATCAGTGGCCTTGGGTTCGTTGGCGATCACCAGGCAATCACCCTTCCCGAACACGCGGTAGTCCGGTGCGGGAAAGCTCAGCACCGGAGCCGTGGCCAACACGGCCTGGCTATAGGCCCGCCAAATCCTCGCCGGATACGTGCCTCCGAACACCTTGATTCCCCCCACATTCCGCATCGAAATTTTGGCCTTCGGAGCCCCCATCCACACCGCCGTGGCGAGCTGCGGGGTGAAGCCGACGAACCATGCGTCTTCGTAGTCGTTGGTGGTCCCGGTCTTGCCGGCCACCGCCCGCCCGGGAAGTTGCGCGGCCGTGCCGGTACCGCGAGTTACCACCTGCGTCATCGCGTCCACAAGCACACTTACCAAGTTGGGGTCGGCGACCTGCTGCTTCGACACCTTGGTCCGAAAGAGCACCCGGCGCTTGCTGTTCTGCACCTCTTCGATGAGGTAAGGCGTGCGCTTGACCCCACCCGAGGCGAGCGTGGCATAGGCCCCGGCCATCTCCAATGGGTGCACCTCCTCCACCCCCAGCGCCATCGCTGGAACGGCGTCGATTCGCGTGGTAATGCCCAACTTCCGCGCCGTCTTGATGATGTTGGGGTACCCCACGATGTAGGCCAATCGAGCAAACGCACAGTTACTCGACGCCGCCAGCTGGTCCGTCAGTGCCGCAA
>JAYVSS010000234.1:0-8183 GCA_043775075.1 Acidimicrobiia bacterium | reverse complement strand
CCCCACCTGGCGACGTTCGAAGGCGTGGCGGCCCTGCACGGCGCCGATATCGAGGTGCCTGACCTGCGGGCGGGCTTTAGCTACGTGATTGCTGCTCTGGTGGCGAGCGGAAACACCACCATTCGTAATCTTCGAATCGTCGATCGTGGCTACGAAGGGTTTCTGCCCAAGCTGGAGACCCTCGGAGCGCGCATTATTTCGGCGTCGGTCTCGCCGAGCTAGCGGTGGCGATGAACACCGCAACGCCGTCGTCGGACGAGTCCACCGAGCCCGAGGAATCAACCCCTGGCGCCGTGCTGGGGCGACCACCGCGGCGCCGTGGACGACGGTTGGCGTTCGGCGCGCTCGGTGTGGTGGCCGTTCTCGTACTGGCGACCGCGCTCTACGTGTTTTGGCTTTACGCCACGACTGGTCGTATCGGTGGCGTCGGCTCGGCGTTACTTGATCCGAAGCGTCCCCCCACCACCGCGGCGCCGGGTCAAACGGTCGCCACTCTCGCCGCCAGCGGAGGGGTTGAGATCAACGCCACGGTGGCGCCACCGGACACCACGCCCGACGGCACCTCGACGGACCCGTCACCGATACCGCCGCCGGGAACGCCCAACACGGTCGCTGGCCTACCCGGCCCGAATTCCGGCACCCCGGCGAACAGCACCGACATGTTCCCCGACGCCGGACGGCTCCCCGACATTTCCGTGGACGGTCTCGATCCGAGCAGCACCGTAGACACCCTGCCCCGGCCGCTGGTCACGATTCCCCCGGATCAGGTGAACAACAAACCGTTGGTGGATACTTCGCAAGTCGCTTCGTTCGGCGGCAAGAACACCATCAATATCTTGATGGCTGGTTCGGATAATCGGGACGACGTGCCTGACAATCAGGCCGTCGGACTGGGCAAGGGCAAGGTCAGCGGGTCACGCACAGACACCATCATGATCATGCGAATTGATCCTGATGCCAAGAAGGCCTGGGTGCTCTCGCTTCCCCGCGACCTCTGGGTCCGTATGCCGGGAACGAATACATTCGATCGAATCAACGCGGCATCAGCGCGTAGTGATGCGCTGCTGGTGCAAGCAATTCAGGAAAACCTTGGTATTCCTATTCACCACATGATGAAGGTCGATTTTGTTGGTTTCCAACGTGTCGTTGCCGCTGTTGGCGGCGTAAACATTTGCTTCGACAAACCTGCTCGGGACAAAGTTACCCGTCTGAATGTTACGGCAGCTGGCTGTCAGCGGCTGAACGCCACCCAGGCCACGGCCTACGTACGGAGTCGGTACTACGAAGAGCAGCAGCCCGACGGTTCGTGGAAACGTGATCCACTCAGTGATCTTGGCCGGATCAAGCGTCAGCAGAAATTCATCAGAAACGGCATGGATGCGGCGATCGGACGTGGATTTCGTGATCCGATCACACTCAATGCGGCATTGAAGAATCTGCGCTCAGCAATCTCTTTCGATAAATCGCTGGGGTTTGGCGAGATCCTCTCGCTCGCAAACAAACTGCGCTCGTTTGATCCGCAGTCACTGCAAACATTCGTTGTGCCGACGATCGGTGGTCGAATTGATAAGAAGTCGGTGCTGGTCATTGATACGAAAATTGCCGCCTCAGTAATTGGGCAATTCGGTCATCGCTAGCTGCGTTCGGCTCTATTTTCCCGAATTTCTGCTAATCGATGGCGAATGAATTTCGATCCTGCCGAGCCATCTACAAGCGGGCCGATGTCCAATTGCGCCTGCTTCACCCGAACCTTGACGGCTTCGCTTGACAGGTTTGGAACGAGGCGGCGGAGAATGTCTGAGGCCTCTTCGCCATCGGGCTCGGCCCAAGTTCCGCCGGCTTCGTAGCTTCCGGCGTTGATTCGGATCTCGTTCATTTGGTGGCCGACCAGCCACGAGTTTTCGTCGGTCATAAAGGCCAAGTTGCCGGAGTACTTGGTGGCAATTACCGGGATTCCCCGGTACATGGCGTCGAGCAACGTGAGAGCGTATCCCTCGGACCGATGGAGCGAGGCGACGATGTCGAACTGGTCCATCAAAAGGTCGCGATCGGTCGGATCGAGGTGGGCATCCAGCACGGTGATGTCGTCGCGCTCGCCGACCGCGGCCTCGACCACGGCGCGTTGATCAGGTGCGGTCAAGCCGTTCAAGGTCTTGCAGAACAGCATCCGCTGCGTGCGCTCGCCGACGGGGAAGGCGCGCTTCCACGCCTCGATAAGCCCAACGGGGTTCTTTCGTTCAATTCGACTGGAATAGTCGAACATTGTTCCCACCACGGTGGAGGCGCCAGGAATGCCGAACCGTTCCCGGATCGAACCTGATCGGTCACGGGCATGGATGGGCGGGCAGTCGGCGCCCAAGGGGATCACCCGCACCGCAACGTGAGCGGGCGCGCGTCGACGGACGGCGTGGGCGGTGAACTCGCTTGTCACCCACACTTCGTCCACGACGTTGAAACCCACCGCCATGGAGTCGGGAAAGTCGGCGAGTTCCCAAAACCACAGCCCAATGACGTACCGACCGCGAGTCCCGTGTGGCCCGAGGGCGCGATGCACTCGGGGGGCCTCCGAAGCATTGACGGCAATCATCACGATGTCCAGATCGTCTGTGTCTGTGGGGTCGGGGTCGGGCCAGGCAATACCGAGCGGCGAAATCGTGTGGTCGTAGGGCAATGATCGGACCCGTTCTCCCGCCAATTCGGTTAGGCGCACGAGTCGCCTTCCGGCGTCGCCCAGGCCGAGGGTGGCGCGGAAGTAGCCGACGATGGCCACGCCTGATTCGAGCGCCGGGTCGGGGCCGTCGAGCGCCGGCGGTGCGATGTCCGTGATCCCGGCCGGGGCGGGCGGCACCAGCTCGGGCGGCGCGCCCGCTTCGGATGCGAGGAAGTGATGGGCCCACAGCTGGAGACGGAGGCGGGCATCGGGGTCCAGGTAGACGCCGGGGAAGGTCTCGTTCAAATCGGCGCGATATCGCCACATCGTGAACAGGTAGCGGGACAGCCCCGGCGGTTGCGCGTCGTCGCGTTCGTTCAGCCAGCGGAGAAACTCGGCCGGGTCGTCGGGCGCATCGGGTGACCGCCGGAGCCGGTCGATCACTTGATCAGAAAACGTGTGGTGAACGTCGGCGACGATCTGATCCGAATGGCCTTGCCGTGGGATGGGTGACTCCGGCGGATGGCCCAGCGGGACGGGGACCGGGGGCTCGGGCGTCGGCGGCGTCGGCGGCGTCGGCGCGCCGTGAGCAGCGGGCCTCGACCGAGCGAGCAACGAGGTGATGAACCGCTGCCCCCGCCGCGTTGATCGATACGCTCCCATGGTGACCGAGCACCGTACTTCCACGTCGCTCGATACGGCGCGACAGTGGCTCCCATCTTCGTTGAGAACGTTGCCGCGGACGGGTCGCGGGTTGGCTGCTCGGCTCGTCGTGGTGGTGGCGTGTGTGGGCCTCGCTGCTTCGTATTACGTGACGTGGCGGCTGTGGCAGCCCCGCTCGATGCCCCCCAACGTGGCGTTGTTGGGGATCGTTCGCAGTGTGCCGATGCGGTTTGCGCTCATTGCCTCGCTCGCAGTCGCGTGCGTTCGTCCCAAGATCGGAGCAGGTGCGCACACTGCTCTGTTCGCTATGGCGATGTTGGGCGATCAGATACGGCTCCAGCCCGAGTTCATTTCGTTGGCCATCCTTCTGATCGCCGGGGCGTGGCCCACGTCGCAGATGTTTGTGGCCCGTTGGCACCTCATGACCCTCTGGATGTGGGCTGGCGTGCACAAACTGCTGAGTCTGGGGTGGTCACTCGGCGGTGCATCCTTTATCGCCACCACTGTGCACCGTCCGGGGTGGCGATCGTTTATCGCCTGGTGGGTGCCGCTCGCCGAAATCGCTCTGGGCCTTCTCGCTCTCTGGCGTCGAACGTGGCCGGTCTTGCGGTTCGTGGGTGCAGCATTTCATCTCGGCGTGGCGGCGGTGCTGTACCTGTCGCACACCAACACCGCGGTCTGGCCGTGGAACGTGGCGCTCGCCGTCGTGGTCCCGTTGGTGTTTTCGCGCGACGTTGCGGTCCCCGTGGCTCCCCGTGTTCGTCCCCCACACCTTTTGACGGTGGTGAGCGTGTGTTTCGTCGTCTATCCGGCGGGCTTTTATCTGGGGCTGTCCGACTCCTACCCCGCCCACAATCTCTATTCGAGCAACACGGCGCAGGCGTCGGTCTGTCCGGTAGGTCAACCGAATACCTGCAGCCCCGCCCAGTTCGGGGTCTACGAAACATTGAATGTGCCGATACCCCCCGAACGAAGACTCTTCGTCGCCATGTTCCGGCATGTCTGCGAACCCGGCACGATGTTGCGCATTGACGGCATCAACACTCGGCTGCGGTCGGGCCGGGTGGAATATGTGAACTGCACTCGCCCGGCCCGTGCAGTGGCATCGGATGCGCCGGTCGGCCAGGCGCCGCGCACTACGGTCTGAGGCCATGAGTGGGCCGGTGGTTGAAAGGGGGGCGCTGGGCGATTCGGCGTTGACCGGGGTTGTGTACGTGGGCACGCACCCCGAGCGCTACCTCGTGGCCGTGCGGTCGCTGCTCGAGTGGACCGACATCGACGTCGTGGTCGGTTGTCTGTACGCCCAGTTCCTCTCGACGTTCGCCAGCCTCGGCCCACGCGTGCAGACGTGTATGGTCGGCTCGGTTTCCGAGCTGTGCAATGTGGTCTACGCCGAGCGTCGTACCCATCTCGCCGTGGTGAACGAACCCTGTCTGTTGCCGCCCGAACCGTTCATCACGGCCCTCGGTTGGCTCGCCGACGATCTTCGGTACTCAACCGTTTCTTTCCTGTCCAATGCCGCCGATTTCCTATCCTTCCCGGTGCGTAACCGGGCGCAGGATCGCGCTCCCGATGGGAATGACGAACGAACGATCACCCGCTGTTTGCGCGTCCTCTCGCCGGCGGCCGAGCCGGCCCCGGTTACTTTCGCCTGCGGCCCGATTGTGATCCTCGGCGCTTCGGCCCTTGGCGCCGTTGGCGAGATTGTGGCACCGGCCTCGGCTCGTTTCGACATCGCCATTGCCGACTTCAGCGTGCGGGCCCGCGAGAAGGGCTTCATCGACGTTATTGATACGTCAACATATGTTCTTCGTCCGAGCGATCTCGCTGTCGAACCGATTGACACAACGCTCACGCCCGATGATCGTGGCTGGCTGCTGCACCGCCATCAATCGATGGTGGCGTTCGTCGATCAGCAACGGCTGAGCGGTGACTCGCCGTTTGCCCTGGCTCATCAAGTGGCACGAGTGAAGGTACGTGGACTTCGTATCTTGATCGACGGATCGTGCTTTGGCCCGAACCAAGTCGGTACCCAAGTAGCCACCACACATACGATTCGTGCGCTCGCCGCCAATGAAGGCGTGGCCGAGGTATGCGTCGCGCTGCCGGGGCCGACGCCGAGCTACGCCGTCGAGGTTCTGGGACTCCCGAAGGTCGTGGCCCGCATGCCCGAAGCCGGGGATCTGCGAACGTTTGGTCCGATCGACATTGCGTTTCGTCCGTATCAGCCAACCCCCGGTTGGGACGTGGCGAAATGGAAGGGCGCCGGGGTGCGCTTCGTGATCAGCGTGCTGGACACCATTGCGTTTCACAACGGTGGTTACTTTGCGTCCGCCGGTGAGTGGATGGCCTATCGGGCGTTTCTCGAAGAGTGCGTTCGGATGTGCGACGCCGCCACGGTGATCAGCGTGGACGTGGCGGACCAGATGATGCTGCATCGATTCCCGATAGAACGTGCACGTATTGTTCCGGTTCCGCTCGGTACCGAGCACCTTCAGGGGAACGAGCCAGGTTACCTTCCGCACGAACTGGCGGCGAGAGGATTTGTGGGCGGGTCCTACGCATTGTGTCTCGGCGTGAACTACACCCATAAGAACCGCGAGTTGGCCCTCGACGCCCACGAGCGGGTCCGCGCCGCCGGGCATGATCTCGCGCTCATCTTCGCTGGACCGTCAGTCCCTCACGGGACCACTCGCGTGCTGGAGGCGCGACGCGGTCCCCGGGAAAGCGTCTACGTGCTGCCCGAGGTCAGCGAACCGGAGCGCAATTGGCTCCTGCGTCACGCGTCGATCGTTTGGTACCCAACGTCCGCCGAAGGCTTCGGGTTCGTACCGTTCGAAGCGGCCTCATTTGGGACGCCCACGGTGGCGGTCGATTTTGGTCCGGTGCGGGAGTTGGCGGGCCGTCGCTTTGGTGATGACGTCCCGGTGCTGGCGCGGGACTGGTCGGCATCGTCGCTCGCCGATGCCGCCCTGGCGCTTCTCGACGATCCCGGTCTCGCCCGTCGTCACGTGGAGGCCCTCGTGGCGGCTGGCGATCGGCACAGTTGGGAGGCCTGCGGGGAAGCCCTGGTGCGCCTGTTCCGTCAGGTCCTGGCCCAACCAAAACGCTAAGGCCCGCGCCTCTGGGTCAACGCTTCTCGCGCCGATCGTCTTGTCGGCCAGCAGGCTGGCCGTTCATTTTGCTTTGTCTACTGGTCGGGTCGCCTATCGGCTCGCCTTCTGAGCCCACGAACTATTGTTTTACTGCCGTCCATACGTCTGCTTATGAATCGAGTCTTCCCATGACGAATCCTGCGCTCGCACTTGATTCCGACGAACTCACTCGTCGGCTTGATCGCCTCAACCTCACGCAGGCGTTGCTCGATTTTGAACTGGCCAATGCCCGGGTCCTTGACCTCACCGCTCGAGTGGTGGAATCGAATAAGCGGGTGCTCACGCTGCAAGCGGAGAACGAGGCCCATCGGCTGGCCGCCGATGCCGCGCACACGTCGATCGTGACTATGTCCGCAAGGCTGGCTGCCGTGGAATCGTCCACCACCTACCGGACGGCGCAGAAGCTCAGTTCGCTCGGTCGGTTGCGCCGTCTGCTCCGGAAGTGAGCGACTACATCGGCGCCGACCATGGCCGAAAGCGTTCGCGTGTTCTGATCGCCGTGCTGGTCTACAACGGAAGGGAATTCGTTCCCCGCACCCTTGATTCGCTCGCTCGGCTGGGCGTTTCCACCGAGATGCACGACGTGGATGTGGTGGTCCTCGACGACGCTTCTCCTGAACCCGGTTGGAGCGCAGATCTCGCCGTGCTGTGCACCGAGCGGTCCCTCGGTTACTACTGCACGCCTCGCAACCTCGGCATTCCTCGCAATATGTCGCTTGGTCTGATGTTGGCTGAGGATCAGTCGTATGACTACGTAGTAATTCTGAACTCCGATGTGATCGTTCCGGCGAACATGGTCGACGCCATGGTTGCGGCGATTGAATCAACCACGGGCGTCGGCACGGCCACCGCGTGGTCCAATGCCTCGTCGATCTTCTCGTTGCCCAACGAACGGGCCGACGACGTGTTAACGGACGCGGCGATCGTCGACGCAGTGTCGGCCGAACTCGCCGATGAGTTCGGCACCGAAGTTCTCGATCTCCCGGTCGGTGTCGGTTTCTGCATGATGATTCCTCGGGAGGCGATTGTCGCGGTTGGTCTGTTCGATCCGGTATTTGGCCGCGGATACTGCGAGGAGGTGGATTGGTGCCGGCGGGCGGTGGCGGCAGGGCTGCGCAACGTGCTCGTGCCAAGCACATTCGTTTACCACGTCGGTTCGGCGACGACCCGTTCGGCCGGACTTCTTGCTCCGGGTGAGAAGACGGTGTACGTGAACGAAGACATCATCGATCAGCGCCACCCTGGCTACCGCGCCGAACTCCAGGCCTGGGTCGATGCCGACCTCATGGGTCCACTCGTCCAACGGGCACTGGCTCGCCTCGTTTCGTCGCGGGCGCGAAGCAACGGGTACCTGGTGGAGGCGTCGTGGATTCGTCGGTCGTCCGGGAACCAGGCGGTTGACGGCAGCCACGACAACCGGGTCCGCATCGCCGTTGATCCCGACGGCGTGGGCCCACTGGTGGAGGCGTCGGTCGACGGTTGGCGGTCTGTGGTCCCGGTGGGCGACGACGGCATTCTCGCCGGGGTGTCGGCCTTTGTTGGTTGTCGCCCGGATGAGGTTCGTATCCACGACCGGGGCACCGTGGCCGAGCGTCTGGCCGAGCTCGCCAGCGAGGCTGGCATTTCTGTCGTGGTGGCCCACCGCTATCCCGAACGGGTGTGAGGGCCCGCCGGTGAGTGCTGGCCGACGCCAGAACACGCGTACCGAACCCAAC
>JAYVSS010000233.1:0-6598 GCA_043775075.1 Acidimicrobiia bacterium | reverse complement strand
TGGCCATCGCATGCTGACCCATCGTGACGGCATCGCGCAGCAGGCGATCGAGCACACTGGTGCGATAGATCGCCTGTGTCCCGGCCAGTTGCACCATTTTCATCGCCACCTCGCGGGCGACACGAAACGACTGCACCCTAGACAGCGTCAGATCAGCCCGCAACCGCTGTGACAGCGGCCTACCCGCCTCCACCTCGTGCCATACGGCAGCAAGTGCACTGTACGCATACGATTGGGCGGAGCAGAGGAGCATCTCTGCGTCGGCCACGGCTTCCTTGACACGAGGGACATCACGCATCACCGTGAAGCTGGGCATGAGTACTTTGGTCTGGGCCACGCCGATCACCTCATCGATGGCCCGCCGCGCCAGGCCAAGGGGGACACCGTGGGCGTTGGCCAGGAAAGGTGCCCGCATCGAATACAGCGGCCCGGATCGTTGCACCGGATCGTCCAGCCAGAACGTATGCTCTAGCGGCACGAACAGGTTTTCGCACGTATAGTCATTGCTTCCGCTGCCCGCCAACCCCGTCGTATCCCAGGTGTCGAGGATCTCGAACGATGTCGCCGGCGCCACCACGGCACGGACGACGGGCTGCCCGTTCATGCCCATCTCAGGGATACCGTTTTGGTCCACGACCAGGCAACCACCGACCAGGACGTCGGCATGAAGGCAGCAGCTACCAAACGCCCAACGGCCCGAGACCGAGAACCCATCCAACGTGCGGACCGCCCTGCCCGCGGGGAACAGCCATCCAGCGGTGATTGCATCAAGATCAGGCCATAGACGCCGGGCCACGTCATCGTTGAAGAAAGACGAGTAAAAGCCGGCATCAGAACCGATCATGACGCACCACCCGGTGCTCGGATCGGCGGCCGACAGTGTTTCGACGATCCGAAGCTGGTCGGGCAATGGCACCTCAGGGCCACCCCAGGCCTTGGGCATCGGCATCCGAAATGCCCCGGCCCGTTTCAATGACGCGACGAGATCGGTCGGGAGACGACGACCCTCAGCAACCTCCGCCGCCCGCCCCCTGATTTCGGGGACCAGTCCGTCTACCGCCGTGACGATGTCCGCGGTAGTGAGGCTCTGCGTGCCCATGATGGTCTCCGTTCGATGAATGGCTGTCGGTGAATCGTCGATGACGCATGAGTCGACATTTGTGATGCCGATCACGCGCCGACTGTTCCTAGCTCAGCTGAGGCCTTCGTGCTCATCGTTGTTGAGCAGATCCGTACATCAGCAGGTGGTGTTGTCCGTGCGACGGGAGTATCGCGCTGCGCCGTGGTCTACGACGAGTCCGTTTCCGCCGCGTCAGCCCTCGCTCAGGACCTCACGACGGAACGAACGTATGCCGTAACGCAGCAGGGTCACGTCGGAATGAGCGCGCACCGATGCACTGCGCGGGAAGCTCAGCAGCAGGCCGAGCTCACCGAAGTACTGACCGTTCCTCAACTGCCTGAGGTGCTGCTCGGTACCATCGGCCAGCACCTGCACCACGTCCACCGTCCCCTGCGTGATCCGATACACGTAGTCCGCCCGGTCGCCCTGCTCGAAGACGGATGTGCCGGCGGCCAACTTGACCTCCACCACGGGGCCCTCATAGGGCTCGACGGTCGGCGCCATCTCGTGGAGGGTGTCGGCGATCGGAACAAGGCGGGAGTCGTGGCTGGACACCACGATGACCCTTCCGTCGTCGCGAAGTTCGCGCAGCAGAGAGATAACCGACTCGGCCTGGACGTAGTCCAGGTTCGCCGTGGGCTCGTCGGCAAGAAGAAGAAGCGGATCGCGCACCAGCCCGCGGGCCACGGCGACTCGCTGCTGCTGGCCACCGGAAAGCTCGGCCGGGCGATGGTGCGACCGCTCGGTCAGGCCGACGCGCTCGAGCAGTTCGTCGGCTCGGCGTAACGATGCCTTCTTCCCGTCGCCGCCCATGAGCAGCGGCATGGCGACGTTCTCCCGGGCACTCAATGACGCGATGAGGTTAAAACCCTGGAATACGAAGCCGACCTGATCACGCCGGTACGCCGTGAGGGCCTTGGGTGGCAGCGCGGTGACGTTGGTGTCGCCCAACGTGATGGTGCCGGACTTCGGAGTGAGGATGCCGCCGAGGCACGAGAGCAGGGTGGTTTTACCGGTGCCCGATGGTCCGAGGAGCACCACCAGTTCGCCGGCTTCTGCGCTCATGTTGAGACCATCAAGCGGCCGAATGGCGTAGCCGTTTCGGACGTACTCCACTACGAGATTGGTGACGTTCAGGTGCAACATGTCAGCGTCCCGGACCGGCGAACGCGGCGGCAGGATCGGAGATGATGACCTTGCGCATACCCACACCGGCAGCCAGCAGGGCCACGACAGCCGCCAGCAGCGGAACCTGCCAGAACGCCGCCGCCGGCACTCGGATGCGAAGGGGAAACGATGGTCGCATGAGCACCTGCAATCCGGTGGAGATGAACACGGCGATGAGCGCTACTGCCACCGCCTGGATGCCGAGTCCCGTGGCCAGGTTTCGGTTGCTGGCACCCACCGCCTTGAGCACGGCGAAGTCGCGTTGGCGGTCAAGTGCCGATAGGTAGACCACGGCCCCGATGATGATGGTGGCGACCAACCACAGCAAACCGCGCACCAAGTCGATCGACGAGATGGCGTTCTCCAACGGCTTGAGAGTGTCGGCGGCGATGTAGTCGGTGGTGCGCAGGGTGAGCGCTTTAGAGTTGTTGGCACCCGCTCCGTTGAGCAGGAAGCCGGTGACCACGGCACGGCTTCCGAACACCAGATCCTGAGCATCGGTGAGCGTCACATAAACCAGCGGCACGCCGGCCAGAATCGTGGCGTTCCTGGTGAGGCCCACCACGGAGAAAGCCACGTCGCCGAGACGGATCTTCGACCCCAGCTTGGCGTGTCCACTGCTGTCGGCCACCACCTCGCCCGACTTCCGGACTTCACGGCCCTTCACCACGCGCGGGGATCCGAGATCACCGATGAGGTGCCCGACGACCACCACTTCGTGCGTGCTATTGGATGTGTGCATACTTCCTCGGCCGACCACCACGGGCGCCTTCTGCTGGGCATCCACGGTGCCCATGAGCGCCAGCGGAACGGTGGCCGACGCGGTGAACGGCCCGGTAATACCTCGGGCCATGGCCCACTGTTCGGCGCCGAAGCTCCTCGCCGTGTCAGCGGGCTCTCGGTGGAACTGCTCCACCAGACCGGTCATGAGGAAGAGCAGCGCGAACACCACCGCCGCGAGGATCGTGACGACGACGAAACGGACCACCCGATGTTGGGCGTCTCGCCAGGTGAGGAGCAGCATGGTAGCGAGCCTTTCAGGGCGTGGTAGAGGTGGGTACAGAACCGGTGACGGCCGGAGACTGGGGCTGGTTCAACCATGCTTCGATTCGCGGCATGGCTGCCTCGTATCCCGCGTCTGCCACACTCCGCACCTGGTCGAAGGCCAGCAGCCCCACTCCCCTCATCTCGAGATCGAGGTAGAGGTCCACGTTGTGTTGGCTGAGCAGCTCGTTACGGTCACGCATGGATGCCACGATCATGGTTCGCATGAGCACCGAAGCCACGCCCGGATAGGGCGACCTGCCGGGACCGATGGACCTGGCGAGGGCGCGCCAGCCGGAAACGGAAAGACCGAAGTCGACGCGGGCGCGTGGCCCGTCGGGCGGCGCCACGTCGACCGCGATGATGCGCGCCACGGCATTGTCTGCGCGCATAGGTCCTATCGGAAGGTTGCTCAGCACGCCACCATCCACCAGCAGATCACCGTCGGACGCGACAGGTGGCAGTACGCCCGGGATGGCGACGCTGGCCCGCACAGCCCGCGCCAGATCGCCGTGACGGTGCACCTCCAGTCGGGCCTGGGTGAGGTTGGTGGACACGCAGTAGTAAGGAAGCACCAGGTCTTCGGCGTTCAGTCCGCCCAGGGACTGGGTGATGTTCTTAGCGATGCGACGCCCACCCAGGATTGACACCACGGGAATGGTGTAGTCCTTCAGCCGGTGGAACTGCCGCGCCACCTCCGCGGTGAGCTCCGCGGCGTCCATGCCCAACGCCATTCCGGCTCCGATGGGTGCGCCGATCGACGCACCACCCACCCGGTCCACCGCCAGCCCCAGTTCTTCCAACGCGCGGAACACACCGATGTGGGCGAACCCACGTGCTCCGCCGCCCCCTAACACCAGGCCCACACCGTGCCCGAACGCAGTTCGGGCCATGCGGGCGATCGCTCCGGAATCGTCTGCGCGCAGATGGATGACCTCGCCGACGTTGTACCGCTTGCGTAGTTCTGCTGCGCCCCGCGGTTGCGTGACACCGCTCGGATGCATAACCGCCAGCCACGACGCGGCCCGAGCCGGCGGGGGTAGTTGCGACAGGAACTCCTCGATACGCCGCACCTCCGCACCGTCCGGGTGAGCCGAACAAACGATGACGCAGCGGTCGGCATGACGGAGCGCGCGGCGGGACCACGCAGTGGGATCGGCGTCGGCCTGATACAGCGCGTGACGGTGTTCCAGCTCTACTTCATGGAGGAACTCGGTGAGCCGGGGAAGGCCCACCGTGGTGATACCGGCTTGCGAAATGCCCGGTTGGTTGAGGAGCGAATCGATGCGACGGCTGCTGAGACGGGTGACCGTGCCGTGCCGGGCGATCTCCTGCTCCATTGAATCGACGAAAGCTCCGTGATCGATCGGAGCAGTAACGGCCACGGCGACCGAGGCCCCCCGATCCGCTTCACGACGGGGCGCTCGGAGCAAAGAGAGCACGCCTCGCGCGACGTGGAGGGCCAGCGCCGGATGGGCGGCGATCAGCGACTCGAAGGCACCGCTCGAGAACTTCGCCAGCGTGGTGTCACGGGCGGCGCGCACGGTGGCCGTGCGGGCAGAGCTGTCGAGCAGGCCCAACTCTCCGAGGATTTGTCCGGCGACCAATTCGCGGGCACCGTTGTCGCGGGCCTGATCACCAATGGCATGGGCCGTGAGGCGCCCGGACACCACAAAGTACGCAGCATCCGACGGATCGCCTTCGGTGAAGAGCACGTCGCCCGCTTCAAGGTGACTCCATTCCAGCGCGTCGAGCACGTCTTGAACCACGCGCGCATCGTCCGTGCCACCAGGTCGATGATCATGGCCGCCACCTGTGAACGGTCGATGCGTTCACGTGCGGCGGCAGCGATGGACTCTGACACATCCGCCCGGGTGGTCAGCCAGACCTCGAAGGCCGCTCGAGGGACGGCCACCACCACGGTGGATTCAGTGGCGCTGAGGGTTGCCGTGCGCGGCCTTCCGGCCACGACGGCCACCTCACCCACCAGTTCCCCGGCGGTCACGTGGCCGAGCAGAACCTGGCCGGCCGATGACTTTGATGTGACCGCCAGACGACCGGACCTGACATAGAAGACCTCGTGGGCCGCAGCTCCTTCCTCGACCAGCACATCACCCGTGCCGAGGCTCACCGCATGGGCCCGGTCGCCCAACTCGCCGATGATGGAGTCGTCGAATCTCATGCCGCCCAGCCCCGAAAAAAAGTGATCATCCGCTCCGGCCCCCTCAGACCCGCCTCGCCCTGCAGAAAGGACAGCGACGGGAGCATACAGTCGGCGCCGCCGGAAACGCTGATAGCTACCGAGTCAGCCCGGATTCACGGGCAGGGCTTAACCCGTGACGTTCCGGTTGTCGCATCGTTGCGTGTGTTAAACGTATGGACCGTCCGGGCGAGCGCTGCGTGAAAGGTCCTTATGGAGGCCAGTTGGCCTAGCGGCACGATCTTGGCGGACTCGGAGCGCCTTGACCTGTTACGTCCAGAGGATCTCGTGTCGGCGAGGATCCTGCGGCGGTTCGAGGAGCGTTACTGGCGGCCGATTCAGGACTCCACGACCCTTGAAGCGCTCCTCACCGACGACATGTTCTTCGAGGATCCCGACCACCATGTCGGCATGTTCAGCGACCACGGCATCGTCCACGTCCGGGACGTCGCGCAGCGAGCCGCCCAGCTCGTTCCGATGGTCCACGGCGTCCTGATTGAATCATCGACCCCGCAGCGGCTGCGGTTCATCCAAGGTTGTGCAGTACTAATGGCCTATCTGCACGACATCGGCATGGCGCCCGCGAACACCAGCGGCCGCAAGGTGCACGCGCAATTCGCCGCGCAGACGGCATTCACGACCGAGTTCGACGTCTCCATCGACGACCTGTGGACGTCGGATGCAGGCGGCCTGCGCTCGCGGATCGACTCGATACATGAGGTAGTACCGTTCGCCGTGCCCGGGCGCATGGTGCTGCGCGAGGTACTTGCCATGGCTTTCTGTCACAGCAAGTCGGCGGTCGCCGCCACCGTGCTCGACGACGGGGCTGCGCTGCGCGAAATGATGCGCCATGCGACGTTCACCCGACTGGAGACGCAACTCGCAGCGCCGGGGTCGGGTGCGCCAGGGCGTCGTGCGTACCTCGATTCGCCGTCCGCCGCCGTCCACCGCTACGACGACATGGGTCGAAATGTGGACGACCATGCGTTCGCTTGGTTGGTCGAAGCGCACCCGTTGGCCAAGGCGTTCATGCACGATGTCGTGGACGCCATCCGCGTACTGCGCGC
>JAYVSS010000232.1:0-3598 GCA_043775075.1 Acidimicrobiia bacterium | reverse complement strand
AGCAGGGGCAATGGCTTGACCGTCCGCTCCTGATCATCTCGCCGCACTACGACGACGCCATGTTGTCGGTCTTTGCCCTCATCGGGCCGAAGCGCCTCGCCCGCGCCGAGGTGCACGTCCTCACCGTCTTCGGGGGAAGGCCGGTGCCGGCGGTCAACGCTTTCTGGGACGCGCTGTGCGGGTTCGCCGATTCCGACGTGGCCATGACCGCTCGGGCGGAGGAGGAACGGCGTGCCTTCGCCGGGCTATCCATCGATGTAACCACCCTCACGCTGCTGGAGCAGCAGTACCGTGACGCGCCTCCGCCCATGGACGCCCGGACTACCTACCTCTCGTTCGTTCTCGAGTGGGCGGCGACGACCGGTGGGGTGTTCGTGGCTCCGGCCGGGGCGGGCGGACAGCGCACATTTTTGCAACGTGTTCGCGGTCGGGTCCCGTCGAAGCGATTCGGTTTGGCCGGCGGAAGCACACCCAACACCGACCATCTCTGGGTCACCGACGTGCTCATCGACGCGATGGCCCCAACCACGGACCTCGTTCTTTACAACGATCAGCCGTACAGCTGGATTAAGGACGGCGCCAGCCGGGCGGAGACATTGGCAGCGATGATGGGCCGCCGCTCGGTGGCTCTTTCTAATAGCGTCGATGTGACCGAAAAAGTCCGGCGATCTTCGGCGTACGTTTCACAAATTCCTCAGCTACTGCGATCATGGGCGCATCTTGGAGCGGCGATGCCCAAACAAGAAGTGCTCTGGTATCTGCCCGCCACAACGCAGGACGTGTCGAAAGACTCGTGACAAATATGGATGATCGCATTCAACGAGAACTCGAAATTAGCCAGGTAACGACGGAAGACTTCGCCGATCTTGGTCAGCTGTTTGAGGCATGTTTCGGACAAGCTGTGGGAGAACGATATTTCTCGTGGAAATTTCACCACAACCCAGCCGGCCAGGTGGTGGCGCACAAAGCAATGCATGAGGGACGAATGGTGGCGTTCTACGGGGTGATTCCCGAACCTTGGAAGGCCAATGGCATCCCCTTTCGAGCGTGGCAATCGATGGACTCGATGACCCACCCGGACTACCAAAGACGGAGATTGTTCGTCACTCTCGCGCAAAAAACCTACGGGATGCTGGCGGCAACCGATCCAGATTTTCTCCTTGTTGGACTTCCCGGGCCGATGTCATATTCGGGACTGGTAGATCGATTGGGATGGCGCGATGCGGGAACCTACCCGGCGATGTTCACCCACCAACTATTCGTACGTTCGCGCCGTGCGTCGCGGCCTCCCCGAATGCGTATTCGACGAGTGTTTGAAACGCTTCCCGAAGTAGCCCAATACCTCCGCAGCCGGAACACTTCCCTCTTGCTAGACACCGATTTGACGCCAGAGTTTTTTCAGTGGAGGGTCTTTGATAATCCCACCAAACGATTTCTGGCATTCACGATTGAAGAAAGAGAAACGATCATCGGTCTCTGCGTTGCTTTGGTCGATTCTGCCGGCTGGACAATCCCCTTTATTCTGGATTTCCACCACCCTGATGACTACGAACGTCTGACCCCGTTCGTTCTGCGCGACCTACTTGCCGTGACCCGAACGTCGAAGATCTATGCCTGGGTACCGCGCCAGACCGAACGCCATGCTGGATATCGCGCCGCGGGACTTCGCACCAACCCGCTAGGCCGGGGGCCGATGTCCTATCGTCAGCCACTCACCGTTCTCAGCCCCACGTGGAGGATCCACGGCGTGGATGTCACCGACCCCAACGCCTACGACTTCCAACCGCTCCTCCAGGACTAGCCAACGGAGTGCAGCAGGTCCGGGACTACTGCTCCCGGAGGAAGCGCTCAAGCTCAGACGCCAGATCATCCCCGGTCGGTAGGTTGCCTTCGGCATTCATGAATGCGGTACGAGGATCGGGGGCGTCGAGACCAAACTCATCGTCGGGGTCATCGAAGTCCTCGTCGTCTTCATCGTCGCCATCGTCGTAACTCTCCTCGAGGGTGCGGACAAACCCCCGCATTTCGTCATCGGCGTCCACGACATCGTTGACCTGACGCTCGTAGTCCACAGCCCCGAGCTGAAGATCAATGGTGGGGACGGAAACTCCAAGAATTTCCATCGAGCGCTCCACCAACGCCAACGCGGCCTTCGGCGAGGTGGTGCTCGGAAGGTAGTGGGGCACCGTGGCCCACAACGAACACGACGCCACGCCGGCATGAGCGAGCGCGTCGTGGATCACTCCAACAATTCCCGTCGGGCCTTCGTAGCGAGATCGCACCAGACCCAGCCGCTCGATGAGGCCATCATCGACCGCCGTACCGGTAATGCGCGTCGGACGGCTGTGAGGAACGTCGGCCAGGAGCGCACCCAGGGAAAGGACCATCTCGATTCCCAGTGACTCCACCACCTCGAGCACCAGACGGGTGAACGTTCTCCACCGAAGCTGCGGCTCAGCGCCAACGAGCACGACGGCGTCACGGTCAGATCCGCTCATGGTGGCCGTGCAGAACTCGTTGGTCGGCCAATCGATCTCTCGTGAAACACCGTCGACCAGCGTGACATGGGGCCGAGTGGTGGTGAAGTCGAAGAAATTCTCCGGATCGATCGATGCAAACGGGTGGGCGTCCCAGGCCGCAGCCAGGTGGGTCGCCGCCGTCGACGCCGCCTCACCGGCGTCATTCCAACCTTCGAAGGCCACGATGAGCACAGGACGATGCAGCGTTGGACGACGCGTCCACAAGAGTTCCTCCGAGGCCACGAAACGACCCTATCGCTCCGTTTCGCGCCCTGGGCAAAGATCGCCGCGACGGCGCGGTTTACTCTGCCAGCAACACGCCGCGTTCCACGAAAGACGCGATCACGACATCGTCGATCCCCAGCCAATCCGTCAGTACGGAGAAGTTGTGTTCGCCCCTCCGCGGCGCCCCTCCAGTGACACCGCTCTCCCAGGCCGAGAACCGATACGGCGATTGAATTACGCCGCGCGTGGAACCGCTCCCGCTCCGATCGTCGACTTGAGCAACGACGCCGCGGTGCTCGGCCGTTGGAGAAGCAATTGCTTGCGCCATCGTCCGGACGTTCCCCCATGCCACGTTCACGCTGTCCAAGACCCGCTGCAAATCCGCGGTGGTGGGGTGCGATCGCGCCCACGCATGAATGGCGGCCCGGCGTTCGGCGAGACGCTCAGCCAACGGTGTGTCCGGCGCTGTATTAACGGTCACGCCGAGCGAGGACACCACCCGCCAGAGGTGCTTCATCGGAGACGCAATGAGCAACCATGTCCCATCGCCAGCCTGACAGTAGGTGCCGCCCAATCGATCGACGGCGAAACCGTCGATGCTGTGGTGGACGTAGTCGTCGGTGGCGAGCATGGCATCAACCATGGCGAGATCGATCCACGACCCGAGGCCGGTCTTTTCCGCCATACGAAGTGCACTTAGGATCGCCACAAGACCATGGAGCCCGGCGTTGTAGTCGGCGATCGACAGCATCGGATCGGTCGGACTGACCCCGTCAAAGTCGGCCTGGCGATCCACCAGGCCGCTCTCGGCCTGAATCACCGGCGCATACGCCGCCCGCTCGGAGTCCGGGCCG
>JAYVSS010000231.1:0-9979 GCA_043775075.1 Acidimicrobiia bacterium | reverse complement strand
GAACTCGCCTTCACCTCACCCACCGGCACCGTGCTACGAAGCCGACCACCCACCCGGCCTCACCACCCAAGCAGCCGCCTGACCGAACCGGGTCCAGACCACAAAAAGTTCCTTGACAACGGAAGCTCGGCCAGCGTGCTGACCTGACCTGGCGCGGCCTTACCCCTTTCGCACTTCCCCAAAAGTTCCTTGACCACTGAACCCTCGGCGCCTGCTGGCAACTCGCGTAGCCTTGACACGTGATCGTTGTTGCCGCGCTGTATCAGTTTGCGCCGCTTCGTGATCCGGGGGCACTGCGAGGTCCGCTGCACGACCTGTGTGTTGAGCACGGCGTGAAAGGCACGATCCTGCTCGCCGAAGAAGGGGTGAATGGCACCATCGCCGGGGACGAAGCGGGCATCGGCGCCGTAGTCGAACACGTACGGGCACTTCCCGGTTGCGGCGAACTCGACGTGAAGTATTCGCCCGCCCACCACATGCCATTCAAGCGAATGAAGGTTCGCCTGAAGAAGGAGATCGTGACCCTCGGTGTGCCCGGTATCGATCCGAGTCGCGAGGCCGGCCGGTATGTGGATCCGTCGGCATGGAACAAGCTCATCGCTGATCCGAGCACCATCGTGATCGATACCCGCAACGATTTCGAAGTTGCTATGGGCACATTCGAACGCGCCATCAACCCCGACATCGCGAAGTTCAGCGACTTTCCTGATTGGTTCCGCGCCCACCGTGAAGAGTTCGGCGAGAACCCGATGATTGCGATGTTCTGCACCGGCGGTATTCGTTGCGAAAAGTCCACGGCGTTTCTGCGATCAGAGGGCATCGAAGACGTTGCTCACCTGCAGGGTGGCATTCTTCGCTACCTTGAGACGGTTCCTCAGGAACAGAGCCTCTGGCAGGGCGAATGTTTCGTGTTCGATGAGCGGGTGAGTATCACCCACGGGCTGGCGCGTGGAACGTGCGAACTTCCCTCATAGGTCTTTCGCACACATATCACCTGTTCAGGGATCCATCGAGGCTGTCCTAAAATTGACTCCTTACCGATTGGCGGTCGACGGACCCGCATCGGACACTCTTCCCAGGGAACGTCGCTCAAATGTTGCACATCGAAAAAATGAAACAAGCGAACGCGCTCGATCGGCGGAGCCCATTTCACGACAGGATGGCGGCGCAGGGCGCCCAGTTCGGTCTTTCGTCAGGCTGGGCCCACCCACTGTGGTTCGATCTCGACAGCGCCGGTCCGTCGGCTCGTCACGCCTCCCACGAGCAAGAGCACCGGGCCACTCGTGAGACGGCGGGTCTCTACGACGTGAGTCTGTTGAGCCATGTGCTGGTGATCGGATCCGACGCCACCAAGGTTTTGAACTGGCTGTCCACGAGCGAGATGGATGTCGCCTTGGGCCGGGCGATTTATACGCAGTGGTGTGACAGGCACGGCATGACCCTGAACGATCTCATCGTCGTACGCCAGGACTACGACCGGTACCTACTCGTCGTCGGTGACACGATTCAGGAGCGCACGCTGGAAATGGTCCGAGCGGCAATCGACGAACTCGGCGCCAGCGCGTTCATGATCGACATCACGTCGGGTTTGTCGTTGCTCGCCGTTGCCGGACCCCTGGCTCGCGAAGTGCTCCAACCTCTCATCGCCGAGTCCTTGAGCAACGAGTCGTTTCCGAACATGACGTGTCAAGAAGTCACCTTCGGCGACGTGCCAGTCACGGCGATGCGAGTGAGCTTTACCGGCGAGATGACATGGGAACTTCACGTCGGGGCCGAGTACGCCCCGGCCATCTACGAGCAACTTTCCGAAGTTGTTGTCGATGCCGGTGGACGGCTGTGCGGTTTCGATGCCATCTATTCCTGCGGCACCGAAAAGGGATGTCTCGACTACGACTACAACCTCGACGAATCGGTGACTCCGCTCGAAGCCGGCATCGGTTTCACCATTGCCTGGGACAAGCCGGGCGGTTTCTGTGGTCGAGATGCGCTGCTCGCCCAACGCGCAGCAGGGCCGACCACCACCCGCCTTGTCTACGTCCGCGCCAAAGACTCACTCACACGCTTCGGCGAACGCGATGAGCTCATCCGGAACCACGCCGTGGTCGGCAAGAACAGTATGGCTACGTATGGTTTTACCATTGGCGCGATGATCGCCGTGGCAAAGGTCCACTGCAACGAGGGCGTCACGGACACATGGCTCCACAACGGCACATGGGCGGTCCGAACCGGCAGCGGAGATATTCCGGTAGTCGTCTCAACGGAGGTTCTCTACGACCGTCAACGCATCAGGGCGAACGGCTAAGGAACGTCGTTATCAACCAGCCGAGACCTGATCGCCAAAGCGCGAGCAAGGTGAGCGTCAACGTCCTCGCCCGGCAGCGTAAGCACCGTCAGGTGACCCATTTTGCGGCCGGGGCGAGCCGATGCTTTGCCATAGAGGTGGAGCCGCACCGTCGCATCACCTTCCACGGTCGACCATCGCGGTTCACCGATGGCCCACAAGTCACCGAGCAGGTTCACCATGATCGCCGGAGAGTGTTGCACCGGTTCATCCAACGCCATACCGAGCACCGTCTGGAGCTGCAGTCCGAACTGACTGACGGTGCACGCGTCGATCGTGTGATGTCCCGAATTGTGCGGGCGGGGAGCCATCTCATTGACGATCAACGAATCGTCGGGCAACACGAAGAACTCAACGCCGATCGTTCCCACGTGGTCAAGAGCGTCGGCAATCTGTCGGGCCAGCAAACCGGCCTCTAACGCCACCTTGGGCCCGACCCGGGCCGGAGCAATGGTGTAATCGAGAACACCACCAACGTGAGAATTCTCACCCGGAGCAAACGCCACCCATGACCCGTCCAGCCCCCGCGCTCCCACCACCGAGATCTCTCGAACGAAGGAGACAAACCCTTCGAGCACCGCTTCGTCCACCCCCAGTTCGTGCCACGCCGATGCGCAAGACGCTTCACACATTGTGCCGCTGGTGCCGCGAGGAGATGCATCGAGTCTGATCTGGCCTCGCCCGTCGTAGCCGAATGCCGCTGTTTTCAAGATTCCCTGCCCGCCCAACTTACTAAGCGCGCTGCATACTTCATCGGCCGAACGGACCACCATAAACGGGGCGTGAGGCACTCCCAGTGCAGCGAGAAATTCCTTCTCCCGCCGCCGGTGCTGACAGATGAAGATGGAGAACGAGCTCGGGCGCACCGGCACATGCTCGGCCAAGCTATCGAGCAACGATGCCGGAAGGTTCTCGAACTCCGAGGTGATGACCGTGCAGGCATTGACAAACGCCTGGTTCACGGATTCGTCGTCGTAGGCACCAACGAACTCGGCGTCCACCACCTGGGCGGCGGGACCGCCCGGTGCTTCATCGGTCCGCACCACGCAGCAATATCCCCGGACCGCGGCCTCCTGGACCAGCATCCGACCGAGTTGCCCACCGCCGAGGACCCCGATCACCGGGCTCCGTCCGTGGGCCTCCTCGTGCTCTTGGTCGTATTCCTCGTGCTGCTCCACATTCATCGCGTCTACGCAGGGAGTTCGGATTGTGACGCCACCGCGACATCGTGCGCCACCGTTCTTCGAGCGGCGAGGCGGTCGGCCAACACCGGATCGTCGGCGGCCAACATTGCCGCCGCAAACAGCGCGGCATTGATCGCCCCGGCCTTCCCAATAGCGAATGTGGCCACGGGTACCCCGGCCGGCATCTGCACAATGGAGAGCAAGGAATCGGTACCAGCCAGCACCGTCGAAGGGACCGGCACGCCGAGCACCGGCACCAGCGTTTGCGCCGCCAACATGCCCGGTAAATGGGCCGCGCCCCCCGCCCCGGCGATGATCGCCCGGAGTCCTCGATCACTCGCCGATGCCGCGTACGCCGCCATCTCGACCGGCATACGATGCGCGCTGACGATACGGGCTTCACAAGAAACCTCCAGCTCCCGCAACACCAACACTGCGTGCTCCATCACCGACCAGTCTGACCGTGAACCCATAAGCACACCTATGATTGGGGCATTGGTACGGCTCACGTTGCCCCACGGCTGTAGTTCGGAGCTTCCTTGGTGATCTGCACATCATGCGGGTGGCTTTCCGCCCGACCGGCAGCAGTCACGCGCATGAGGCGGGCCCGACCAAGTTCGGACAGCGTGGCCGCTCCGGCGTATCCCATGCCCGCGCGCAAGCCTCCGGCCATTTGATGCATCACGTCGTGGAGAGAACCGGCGTAGGGCACGCGGCCCTCGATACCTTCGGGCACGAGCTTGCCTGTCTCGGTCTCGCCCCGTCCCTGCCCGGTGGCATAGCGATCGGCCACCCGGCCAGACAGAGCGCCGAGACTGCCCATGCCTCGGTAGCTCTTGAACCGACGACCTTCGTAGAGCTCGAACTCACCCGGCGATTCGTCGACACCAGCCAACACGCTGCCGAGCATCACCAGATTGGCGCCTGCGGCGATGGCTTTGACCACATCGCCGGAATAGGTGATGCCTCCGTCGCCGATGATTGGAATCCCCAGACGACGAGCGGCGATCGACGCCTCATGAATGGCCGAAAGTTGTGGCATGCCGGCCCCGGCAATCACGCGGGTGGTGCAGATGGACCCGGCCCCCACGCCCACCTTTACCGCGTCGGCACCGGCGCGAACCAGCGCTTCCACCCCTTCGGCGGTGACCACATTGCCGGCCAAAATTGCCAGTGTGGGCCATCCCGACCGGATCATCGCAATCGTGTCGAGTACGCCCTTGGAATGGCCGTGGGCCGTATCGAGCGCCACCGCATCCACGCCGACCTGCACCAGCGCATCAACACGCTTCTCCCCGTCGGCCCCAACGCCCACCGCCGCCGCCACCCGGAGTCGTCCCTGGGAGTCAACCGACGCTTGCGGATGATCGCGATGCTTCGACAGGTCTTTCACGGTGATGAGACCGGTCAGCCGGCCGTGCTCGTCAACCAACGGAAGCTTCTCTATGCGATGGCGGCGGAGCAGGGCCTTCGCCTCAAGCAGCGTGGTGCCGGTGGGCGCGGTGACGAGGCCTTCGCTCGTCATAAAGTCCGTGACCGGCCGATGCTCGTCGCCCGGTTCCAAGAAGCGGATATCGCGGTTGGTGATGATTCCGACAAGGCGTCCGTCGGGGACAATCACGGGAACGCCGCTGAAGCGGAATCGCGCCATCAACGATTCGGCCTCCGCCACGGTGGCCGCCGGACCGACCGTGACCGGATCGGTGATCATGCCCGATTGGCTGCGCTTGACTCTCCGGACTTCGGCCGCTTGATCATCGGCATCGAGGTTGCGATGGATTACTCCGATACCTCCCTCTCGGGCCAGCGCCACAGCCATGCGTGATTCGGTCACCCGATCCATGGCGGCAGACACGATCGGAACCTGCAGGCGGATGTCACGGGCCAGCGTGGTGCTGGTGTCCACATCGGCGGGGAGGACGTCGCTGTATCCCGGAACGACAACCACGTCGTCGAACGTCAGCGCGGTGAACCGGTCGAACAGGGCAGCGTTCACATCATCTGCATACAGTTGATCAGCGTACGTAGTATCGGATATAGCGGTCATGCGGATACCTCTTCTACGAGACGGGAAAGAGTGGAGACGAGGAGCGAGTGTTCCGCCCGGTGCATGCGAGCGGTGAAAGCAGCGACGGTGTCGCCGGGAAAAAAGGCGACGTCGACGGTGGCGAGAACCGGGCCGTCGTCCACACCTTCATTTGGCACGAGGTGCACCATCACCCCCGAATGGGTTCGGGTCCCCGCGACGAACTCGACGAACGCTCGCTCGATGGCCTTCGTGCCCGGCAACTCGCCGGGCCTCGCCGGGTGGAGATTGACGACCCGATGCGGAAACTGATCCAAGAATTCACTCGTCAGCAGTCGCATGAACCCGGCGAGCACGACCCAGTCCGGTCGGCACTTTGCTACAGCAGCAGCCAGGGAACGGTCCCAAACTCGGCGATCCATGGTCAAATTCGTCGACCGGGGATGAACGAACACACTGGGCACGCCCGCCGCCTCGGCCCGAGCTAGCGCTCCGGCATTGGCGTTGTCCGATACGACGCAGACGACCGATGCGGCGAGCTCACCGGACGCACAGGCGTTCAGAATGGCCTGCAGATTTGAACCGCCACCCGATGCCAGAACAGCCAACCGAGCGCTCATCGCAGCTCCACCGTTCCGGGGTGTTCAGCCACGACGGATCCGATGATCCACGTTTCTTCCAGAAGCGCCGCCTGCACTGCAGACGCATCAGTAGGTGTGCATATGATCACCATTCCAACGCCCATGTTGATGGTCCGATGGAGCTCTTCTGCCGGCAAACCGCTGGCGTCTCGAATGAGACGGAAAAGCGGGGGCACGGGCCACGAGCCGAGGACCACGTCCGCGCCGAGACCGGTCGGAAGCACGCGGGGAATGTTCTCCAGAAGTCCTCCGCCGGTGATGTGCACCAGGGCTTTGACTGTCGCTCCGATTGGTCCATCGAGGAGCGGGGCGAGCACCGGAAGGTAGCTGCGATGAGGCTCAAGGAGGGCATCGCCCAGAGGAACTTGCAGCGGTTCGGGCATGGCGTCCAACGGTAGCCCGGCGAACACTCGACGCAGTAGGGAGTACCCGTTCGTATGCGGCCCGCTCGACACCAGACCGATGAGAACATCGCCGGGAGCAATAGTGGTCAGGGGCAACAGTCTGGCCCGCTCCGCCATACCCACGAGCGTGCCCGCCACATCCACGTGGCCGTCGTGATAGACGCCGGGCATTTCCGCCGTCTCGCCACCGAGCAACGCACAACCGTTGGCTGCACACGCCTCGCTCATCCCCGCCACAATGTCGGCCACCTGCTCGGGCACGATTTTCGACGCCGCCACGTAGTCAAGAAAGAACAACGGCCGAGCGTTCTGCACCAACACGTCGTTCACGCAGTGATTCACCAGATCCATGCCAACGCCTCGCAGGCGGCCCGCCTCCGCCGCCAGAGCGACCTTGGTCCCGACCCCATCGGTCGAGGCGACGAGGACAGGTTGATCCATCGCTTTTAAGGCCGCCGCATCGAACACCCCGCCGAAAGCGCCAACCCCAGCGAGCACGGCGCTCCCGTGGGTCTTGGCGACAGAACCCTTCAACAAATCGACAGCGCGCGTACCTTCGTCGATAGACACCCCGGACGCGGCATACCCCCCGGTGGTGCGAGCAATCGCCCGCCATCCAATGTCACGGCGCATTTGCGAGCCGGCGAAGTGCACACGGCTTGCAAGGTCATAGGCGCGCGTACGAGCTTCGGCGAACGTCCCTCCCACGCCTGTGGCCGAGAACACTCGACCTCCGATGGTGCGCAGAGAATCGTCGTCCTCGCGCTCCACCCCGGCGTAGAACAATAAATCGCCGCTCGCTCCGTCGAGCCTGATCGGCACACCCACGGTCAGGGCCGATGGATACCCGGCGGAGGCGAGCACCACGGTGCAAGCGGCGTCATCGCGCCACCGCACCATCGAAGGTTCAAGTGCGCCAACCGCGCACGCCTCAGCAATTTCGACGAAATCACCGGCGAGCAAGGGCAGCAGTACCTGAGCCTCCGGGTCGCCGAAGCGACAGTTGAACTCCAACAACTTCGGTCCGTCCGCGGTAAGCATCAGACCGGCATACAACACGCCACGCAACGGGCGACCTTCGGCGGCACAACCATCGACGGCGCGTTGCAGAACGGCTCGGGTCAGTTCCTCGGCCCGGGAGGGAGGACACGCAGGGGCTGGCGCGTAGGCCCCCATCCCTCCGGTGTTCACTCCGGTGTCGCCCTCGCCGATTCGTTTGTGGTCCTGCGCCGGGGGCATGGCCACGGCGAGCGTGCCGTCGCAGAAAGCGAGCAGCGAGATCTCTTCGCCGATCAGCCGCTCTTCCACCAGCACTCGAGATCCAGCTGCACCGAATGACCCGCCCACGAGGACCGCACGAATCGCTGCCAGCGTCTCCTCCACTGAGGCCGCCACGACCACGCCCTTGCCTCCCGCGAGCCCGTCGGCCTTAACGACCATCGGGACGCCGGCGGAGAGGACGTAGGCGATAGCGTCGTCAACTTCGGCGTGGGTGAACGACCGACTCGCCGGTACGGCGATCCCGTGGCGCAGGCAGAACTCCCGTGACGCGGTTTTCGACCATTCCAACTCGCCGGCTGCTTTCGATGCGCCGAACACTTTGATCCCTTCAGCTTCGAGGGCGTCAGCCACTCCGGCGGCAATTGCTGCGTCTGGCCCGATGATCACCAGGGCCGTACCAAGTTGTTTTGCCAGCGCGCATACCGCATCGGGATCGCTGACGTCCACCGGCTCGCGACGGCCCGGCGTTCCGGCGTTACCCGGAGCAACCACCAGATCGGCACACAGCGGCGACTTTGCCACCGCCCAGGCCATCGCGTGTTCGCGTCCTCCGCCGCCCAGCACCAGCACATTGAGGCGTCGGCCGGCGCTCATCGAAGCACGCCTTCGAAGTTGTTTTTTGCGCGGCCGATGGTGACTGGCACGGGGAGCGGATAGTCGCCAGTGAAGCAGGCGTTGCAATAGCCGTCGCTGCGTCCAACGGCCTTCATCATCGAGGACAAGGACAGAAAGGCGAGCGAGTCCGCCCCGATAAACGAACGCAGCGCGTCGACCTCAAGCCGATGAGAAATCAGTTCATCGTAGGTCCCCATATCAAGTCCCATATGGCACGGATGGATGATCGGCGGGCACGTCACCCGCACATGCACCTCCGTCGCTCCCCCCTCGCGCAACATCCGCACAAGCGGTCCGGCGGTGGTGCCACGAACGATGGAATCGTCGATCATGATCACTCGCCGACCCTCCAAGTTTTCGCGCAGCACGTTGAATTTCATCGCCACACCGTGTTCGCGCATGGCCTGGGTGGGCTCGATGAACGTGCGACCGATGTAACGATTCTTGATAAAGCCGTCGTTGAACGCGATGCCGGATCGTTGGGAATATCCGATGGCGGCCGGTATCGAGGAGTCCGGCACCGGCACCACGACGTCGGCATCAACCGGCGCGTCTTCGGCCAATAGCTCACCAAGGCGTTGACGAACATGGTGCACGCTGGTTCCGTCCCATACGCTGTCCGGCCGAGAGAAGTAGACGTGTTCAAACGTGCACCGAGCCAACGCCGGAGCACCAAACAACGCCATTCGGCTGCTCATTTCGTCGCCCATCATGGTCACGATTTCACCCGGTTCAACTTCCCGCACCGAGGAGCACCGAAGGGTACTAAGCGCGCTTGTTTCGGATGCTACGACCCACCCACCATCAGGGAGACGGCCAATCGAGAGTGGACGAAACCCCCACGGATCGCGCACGGCCACAACACGATCTGAGGCAAGAATGACCAGTGAGTACGCACCCTTCCACGACGGCATCGTCCGCTCGACCCGGTCCTCCAGGCTGCTTCCACCGGCACTGGCCAACATCAACACCATGACCTCGGTATCCGACGTCGCGGCGAGGGGGAAGCCCTTGGCCAGAAGTTCGTCGCGAAGCTCCGCGGCGTTGACCAGGTTGCCGTTGTGGACCATGCCGAGGGGCCCGTGCTGGGTCTCCACCAGAAACGGCTGAGCATTGCGAGCGACCGACGCCCCCGTGGTCGAGTACCGGGTATGGGCAATGGCGTGATGGCCGGGCAACGAACGCAGACGCTCCTCGGTCAACAGCTGAGTGACCAAGCCAGTGTCTTTGTGGATACGGGCGCCGGTACCATCGGCCGTCGCCAGACCCGCCCCCTCCTGGCCACGATGTTGGAGAGCGAACAGGCCGAAAAACGAGAGTCGAGCGGCTTCGTAGTCGTCCATCGAGGCCGGAAGGGTGACGCCAAGAATGCCGCACATTTCAGTTACTCCTCATCGCAACATCTTCGTTCAGGTAGCCGTATTTACTAAGCGTACGTACGATTCGCTGATCGGCCGGCAGTTCGACCGGTTGCAGTGCGGCGCCCG
>JAYVSS010000230.1:0-47182 GCA_043775075.1 Acidimicrobiia bacterium | reverse complement strand
CCGAGCGGCTCAGCGATATCGAAGCGGTGCGAGAGCGGGCCTCGGACGTTCTGTCGATGCTCGACGCCGGGACGCTCTAACTCTCAGTTCTCGCCGCACGTCGCACGTCGCCTAGGTTGCTTAACGCTTCGCCGCGAGTTATCGATACCGTCGAGGGCATGTCCCGTTCGTTCGCTAACAGTGTCGTAGCCGTCGTTGGAGCGAGCGGCGGTCTCGGCACGCAGTTCGTCGAACAACTACGGTCCGAAGGCGCACGGCTGTTGCTTGCCGGACCGCACCCCGAACGGCTCGCGCCGCTTTGTGGACCGGCCGACGTTGTTGTTCCCCTAGACCTTCGAGACGCCCGGGCCGGAGACACGCTCGCGGCCGCAGCCACCGAGATCGGTCGTCTCGATGGCGTAGTCAACGCTGCCGGCGTCGTGGCCTTCGGTGGACTCGCCGAACTCGACGATGTGATCCTCGAGGAGTTGTTTCTCATCGACGTACTCGGACCGCTGTGGCTGACCAAACGTGTGGCGCCGCTCCTCAGTGCGTCGAACGGATGGCTGGTCCATATCAGCGGAGTCATAGCCGAAAGCCCCCTCCCGAATATGGCGGCGTATTCGGCGGCGAAAGCCGCCATGAGCGCCGCCAATCGAGCGCTCCACCGCGAATTTCGTCGACAAAACATCTTCGTGTGCGACGCCCGGCCACCCCACACCGAGACCGGACTGGCAACGCGAGCGCTGGCCGGAACCGCGCCCCGGTTCCCCCCGGGCGCTCTGCCGGCGGCGGTCGTGGCCCGTATCCTTCAGGGAGTTCGAGACAGCGTGCCGGAACTCGCGGGCGCAGACTTCGCGTAGGCAAGTTACGGCCCCGGAGGAGGGCGCTCAGGTCCGCTTACGGCGGTCGCGAAATGAGGTGCCGCTCCAGGCCGAGAACGACATGAGCGTGCCCCCGTTCGGTCGACGCAGCCACGGCCACGGATGGAGTTCGACCGGTGGGCGTTGGTTTGTCAACGCCCGCCATCCGGGGACAGGGGCGAAGGTGGTGGCCACCCGGCGATCTCCGAGTACGTCGAGTGGTCGCCCCAAATGAAGTTCGACGGGGCGTTTTTCGGCCAGCTCCGCCAGACGTTCAGCGAGAAAGATCAAACGCTTTCCCGACAGCCGGAGCCGACGAAGGAGTGGCTCATCGAATACGAACAGGACGCCGAGACTTGGGTTGGCTCGGAGGGCGGGATCATATTCGCCGAGCGACTCAGCGGTAAGCCAGACCACATCGGGCTCGTCCAGCGTTTGCACGGCGATCGGACCACCCGTGGTGTGAGCGTCAGGATCTTCGCGAAGGAGCGGATGGGGTGCGTTCGTATGAAGACGTAGGTCTTCGCCGTAGTGCTCGATCGGGCAACTGCGACGATGGACGCACGTATCGCACAGTCCCGGTGCTCGTTTCTCCACCTGCCATCGGGCGAACCCATACGACTTGCCGTTCCCCGTGCCGACGGTCCACTGCCAGCCCGAACGGTTCGCCGCCCGCGAGCCGTCGAGCAGATGGGTGAAAAAACGATCCTCACCATCGCGCCACGGGGCACCATGACGAACCGCCCACTGCGAGGCCAGCCACATCCGCGTTTGGTTGACCAGCCAGCCATCGCGCTCCAGTTCGCCCACAGTGAGGTCCATGCACGCCATCGATCGGTCCCACGGGTCGTGTTCAATCATCGACTCAGTGCGACTGGCGCGCAGGCCTTCGGCCATCGCCTGTCCTAAGCGCGCGTAGAGATGGCGGGAGTACTCGGCCCAGAGGAGTTCGTCACGAAACTTACTGACGTCGGCCGCCGGCCCGCCCTCCACGTGCGCCCACACCCGCGGCAAGGTGAGGAAGCCGTGTCTGATCCACGGCGAGAGTCCTGACGCTCCACGACGCTCAGTCGGCCATACCTCGCTTCGCCGCCGAGCGTATCCATCCACTCCACATGCGCGCAGAGCAGCGTCGGCGGCTTCCTGCGTGCCGCGAAACCTCGGGGAGGGAGCAGGGATATCAGAGCACACGTGCCCGAGGTGTTCGGTCACCCACTCGACGACCCGGCGAGGAGAAGGATTTGCTAGACGCATCCCTCCAGTACAGCCGGGCCGGAGTGCTACTTCGGGCGAGTCGGTCGAGACGGCCGAGAGGTTTCGCCAAGCGGCGGGAACGACGCCAGGCGAAGACGAATCGGACCCCTCGCCGTTGAAGCGTCAACCACTCGTCCCTTCTGCATGATTTCGATCATGTGTGTACTTACAAGACGGCGGGCCGCTCGCCGAGCGGGCTCCATCAGTTCCTCCCATCCCTCCGGCCGAGCTAGACGCGCTGCCTCGGACGGGCAGATCGTCTTTCCCTCATGGCGCTCCGACAGCAAGGACAGAATCGCCGCTTCCAAGTCCGCATCGACGCAATCGACTTTGCGGCGACGACACGCATCCGAGCAATACTTGACCTCGGGCCACGAGCGCTCCCACGCTTTGCGCCACGTGATCGTCCGCCCGCACGAACAACACGCTTTCGTCTCGTCTCGCTCCGACGCGTCCGGACTCGGTGGGCGACGCGAACTCACTCCACCACTTTGCCTGCGGCAGACCGCCAAGAACAACTAAGGACCGAGCAGGCGTAGGGTCGTGGCGTGGGCGTTCTTCTCAATGACAGCAGCGTTGAGGCAATCACCGTTCTTGCGCCCCACCGCATTCGTCGGCCGATCATGCTGCAAAGTTGGACCAATCTTGCTGCGCTCCACTGGTCGTTCCCGCCGGCCGTCGTGCAGCAGCTTTTGCCCGCAGGATTCACCGTCGATACCCATGATGACCGGGCCTGGGTCGGGCTTCTCCCGTTTCAGATGGAACGCATTCGCCTCCCGGGGCTTCCGCCATTGGGCCCGCTCTCAACGTTTCCGGAAACCAACATTCGTACGTACATCGTCGACCCATCGGGGCGAAGAGGGGTGTGGTTCTTCAGTCTCGATGTCACCAGGTTCCTCGCGGCGCTCGTCGCTCGCTTGACCTACCGCCTTCCTTACTGCTGGGCCGAAATGACAATCGAGCACTCTCCCCGCAGCGGGTTGGAGGAATGGGAGTATCGGTCCCGGCGACGGTGGCCGAAGGGCGAGGCCCGCTCACATGTCGTCGTCCGCGTGGGCGAAGCAGTTCCGCAAGACGAACTGACCGAACTTGATCACTTCCTCACCGCTCGATGGGCCCTTGGTTCCACCTTTGCCAAAGGTCTTCTGTGGGCCAAAGTCGGCCACGGGACGTGGGCTATTCATCGAGCAGAGGCGACCGGCTGGCGCGAATCTCTCTTCACCGCTGCTGGTCTACCGAGTCCGACGGAGCCGCCCTATGTTCGTTGGTCGCCCGGCGTCCACGTGGAAATCGAGCGACCTCGCCGAATCGCCCGTTAGCCCCGCAATACCTTCGGCGCAGATTTGGCCACCCGTTCGAGGAGCTTCTGCGACCCATCGTGACCCAGCCGCCCAGACAGGCTGTAGTCAACCCATGACGATGACCATCGCACATACAAATGATCGATCATGATTGCTGCACCAGGTGGGAGATCCTCCGAGCGAAAGAACGAACCTTGGGGAAGCGAAGGGGCACGGGACTGTGGCGCAACATCAGTACTGGCGGCCTCGAGAGCTCGTACTGCAGCGGCATCTCGAACGATTCGAATAGCCAGTGAACGGACAAAGCAATTTGGATTGGTGGTGTGCCACGAACAACCATCTTGCCCAAAGCGTTCCGGAGAGGAAATGTACTCTGTGCGCATACTAACTGCGATGGAAACGGCGGTCGGTGTGGCCAGCCGGCACGGCTGAGAAATCGTTGCCGCCGATGCCCCCACCGGGTGCTGCACGAGAATTCCGGAACCGCCCACCGTAAAAATCGACAGGATGACCGATATCGCTAGGCGTTGGCTCGAAATGCGCACAGACGCAACGATAGACACTTGCGCTCCCAAAGGCGAAAGAGTCCGCCGCCTAACTACAGGTCGGGGTAGGACGGTTCAAGTTGTAAGTACGCTGCGTATCGATTGCCCGCATCGATGAACGACGATCGTTGCTTCTTCGTGAGAGGGTCGAAGGGAAGCGCGCGTACTTCCACGCCCTTGCGCTTGATCTCGCGTTTCCAGGTGCCGATGACCCGGCCATCGAGCACGATCGTCGGCATGAAAACCCCATTGTTTCCCGGGACGATCCGCTGTTTGAATTGGTCCGCGACCATGAGCGAGCGGTCTTTAAAGCCGAGCATGTATTCGTCGAAACCAGGAAGCAACAAGACCTCACCAGCGCGCTTCTTGGCCAAAACCGTCGACGACGCGTCGAGCTGACTTGAATTGACAAGGTGAGGAATACCTTCGACGCCAACGGTGGTGAGCGCATCGCCCGCCGCCTCGATCCCGCGCTTGGCATCGCCCGCCGTGAGCCCGGTCCACCCGGCAAAGTCTTGGCGAGTCGTCGGACCGTGACTCTGGAAGTAGCGCAGCGCCAAGGTCGCCAGGCCCTCGTCTCGGGTAAGCACTCGCGGCTTCGTAACCCATTCGTTCAGCAACACGAACGTCTGCTCGTTGCCGAATTGCGGTCCGATGCAGGTAATTCCGATCTGCGACGCATACCAGAGCAGGTGGTAGCTGTGCCCCGGAGCGGTGTGCACTCCGTCTTCCACGAGGTGTTCAACACACTGCGCCCGAGTGAGTTGTTTGCCACCACTTAGCGCGCTTGCTAAGACGTCCGCCGCTCGGTTGACGTCCGCTTCGGTGAGGCCGAGGAGTTGGCGCCGGGCTTCGACCCCTTGCAACGCCCGCACGCCGGTCAGCTCCAGCATCCACTTTGCGTCCTCGGGCGGAACAAAATGAACGGTTCCGCGCATCGGCCACGTTCGCACGATGTGCCGATCACGGGTTGCCTGTTCAATGTCTTCAACAGTTGATCCGGGCAGACGAACACCAAACGACCACTGTCCGCTGGCCAGGTCCTGGGCTTGCATCGCCCCGAACCAACGCACAATCTCGGCTGGCGTCCCGGCGGTGGGTTCGTCCAGCAGCAAGCTGGCCATGCGCATCGCCCGGACTCGATCGGCAGAAAGCGAAGTCATCTGCACCAGTCTTCTACCCCATCAGCACCAGAGCCCACCGAGGTACGAGCCCGACTCCGCTAATCGTTGCTACGGAGCGGGCGACGGGCGCATATGGACCGTGTGAGATGTGACACCTTGACAGGCAATTCGTTCACTGACGCAAAGCCGTCTGGGAAACTCGCGTACGTGAACGTCTCGCCGGAACCACTCCTCGCCAAACGCCCACTCCTCGAACGGATCGCGTCGACGTGCTTTCGTCATCGACGCATCGTCCTCCTGGTCTGGATTCTGGCCCTCCCGGCGGCTTTCGCCGTCTCCGGTGCCCTCGGGGGGAAGTTCGACGACGCTCAAGGCGGCGGGTCGAACACTGAATCAGCCAAAGCCACGGCGTTGATTGAAAAAGAGTTTCCTCAGATTAAGGCTCAGTCCACCGGACAGACCGGCGAGATTGTCTTTCAGGTCCCGGCCGGGATTGCGTCAAAGCAAGCGGAGATCACCACGTGGATCGACGGTTTTGCCAAGTCAAAAATCATCAAATCCGTAAGTTCGCCGTTCGATGCCAAGCAGGTCGGAGCCGTTTCGCCCGACGGAACCGTCGGCGTTTCTCAGGTCACCTTTAACGACGGTGTTGCCCTCGCCACAGAACCGATCAAGCTGATCAAATTGGCCCAGCCGCTCCGGGCGCAGGGGGTGAAAACAGAGTTTGGCGGTCAGCCCTTCGCGGGATTCACGCTCCCTCCAAGTGAAGCGTTCGGCCTGCTCGCCGCTGTTTTGATCCTTCTCCTGGCGTTCGGTTCCGTCATCGCCATGGGGCTCCCTATTCTAACCGCCGCGCTCGGCGTCGGCATTGCCGTTGCGTTAGTAGGAATTGCATCGAAATTCACCACGATGCCGTCGTTTGTCACCAGCATTACCGGGATGATTGGTCTTGGCGTCGGCATCGATTACGTGCTGTTTATCGTCACCCGATACAAGGATGAACTGGAAACACACGAGCCTCATGACGCCACCGTCCGGGCCATAACCACGGCGGGCCGAGCCGTTGTGTTCGCCGGCTGCACGGTCATCATTTCGATGCTCGGCATGTTCTTGATGGGCCTCACCTTCATCAACTCGATCGCCATTGCCGGCGCTTTGCCGGTGTTCGTGATTGTTCTGGCCACCATCACCCTAATTCCGGCCATGCTCGGCTTCATTGGGCGCAACATCGACAAGTGGTCCATTCATCGCAAAGGAAAAGTCAAGAAGGTCGAGACCGGCTGGCATCGCTGGAGTCGGCTCGTGCAACGTCGGGCGTGGCCGTTTGCTATCGGCGGCTTCGCTCTCCTCGTTGCGGCGTCGATTCCGCTGCTCTCGCTGCGTCTCGGATTTTCCGATCAGGGCAACAACGCCAAGGACAACACCACTCGTAAGGCGTACGACATCAAGGCCAAGGCGTTTGGTCCGGGGTCCAATGCCCGGGGTGTTATCGCCATCGAGGCAACCACGCCCGACGCCAAGGCGGCAGTCGCCAAGCTTGAAGCTGCCGTCAAAGCCACGCCGGGCGTGGCGTTCGCCCAGGCCCAGCCGTTGCCGTCGGGCAACGCCTTTCTCCTCAACTTCGTACCTACCACGGGACCGCAAGACGAGGCCACGGACAAGCTCGTGCACAACCTCCGCAAGAACGTGATCGCCCCGGCGGTGGCCGGCACCGGCGCCGTTGCCTACCTCGGTGGGTTCACCGCCGGGGGCATTGACTTTGCCGGGCTGATTGGTGCACGACTCCCGTTGTTCATTGGGGTTGTACTCATCCTTTCGTTCCTGCTTCTGATGGCGGTCTTCCGCAGCATTCTCGTGCCGCTGAAGGCCGTGATCATGAACCTGTTGTCCATTGGTGCGGCATACGGTCTCGTCGTGGCGGTGTTCCAGTGGGGCTGGTTGTCATCGGCGCTTGGCGTGGGCAAACCGGGCCCGATCGAGCCGTGGATTCCCATGATGATGTTCGCCATCGTCTTCGGCCTTTCGATGGACTACGAAGTATTCCTGCTCTCGCGGATTCGTGAGTACTACGACCATGGTCACGACAACGGAAGCGCGGTGGTCGAAGGACTGGCCTCGACGGCCCGCGTGATTACCGCCGCCGCCGCCATCATGGTCTGCGTATTTCTGGGATTCGCACTCGGAGACCGGGCTATCAAGGTGATGGGAATCGGCCTTGCCACGGCCGTATTCATCGACGCCACGATCGTCCGCATCGTTCTCGTCCCGGCCACCATGGAACTCCTCGGTGATCGCAACTGGTGGTTCCCGAAGTGGCTCGACAAACTCATCCCCAAGCTCAACGTCGAAGGCACCCCACAAGTGGTCGCGACGCGAAGCCAGTCCGCCAGCGCCTAGCGGTCAATAGAGTCAGCGCGCTGACTCTACGTACGCAGAGTGACTGATCGGTCGTCTTGCGTCGCCAGTGGACTCATGACTCCGCAAGGAGTTGGTAGAGCTTTCGACGAGCCTCGGTCACGATGACTTCGGCCTTCTGCAATGTGACCGGGTCGGCGCTCATGGCGACCTGCTTTACGGCGGCCCTGAGCTGTTGAATGCCAACTCGCATCTTGTGATGCTCATCGTCATTGCCCATTTCCCACGGACTGCCGTTGGCTTCCATCCTCGCCGCGGCCACCGCTTCGCCTTCGGGCGTAATTTGGAACGTACGCTTACCATCGGTTTCCGTCGATGTGACGAGCCCTCCGTACTGAACCGACGTGGACTGGTACGCGTCGAGCGGGACCGATATGCAGTGCCGCAAATCAGTCCAGGTGGACGCGAATTAGTCCAGTTCGACGAACCGTCCGGCGAAACAGTGATGCGCTCAGAAGTCAGCCGGATCCGCGCGGCATGGGCAAGGCGAGTCCGCATGCCGATTGCTCACGCCGCGCAGGTTGAGCTACTTGACTGCGCCCATGGTAAGTCCACGTACCAAGCGTTTCTGCGCAAGCCATCCGGCCAGAACCACGGGCAGACAAGCAAGCGTCGATGCCGCACACAGCTTGGCGAGGAACTGACCTCGAGTACTGATCATCGTGGTGACCCAGATTGGCATCGTCTGTGCCTTGAAGGTACTGAGATTGACCACGAGGAAGAATTCATTCCACGCAAAGATGAAGCACAGAAGCGCCGTCGCTGAGACGCCGGGCATGACGATCGGCATGAGGATCGATCGCACTCGCTGCCATAGATTGGCCCCGTCGATTTCCGCCGCTTCGAGCAATTCCTTCGGTACTTCGGCGAAGAACGATCGGAGCATCCACACAGCGAGCGGAAGGTTCATCGACGTGTAGACGACAACGAGCGATAGACGGGTGTCGAGTAGATGGAGATACTTAAAGATCGAGTAGAGCGGAAGAATCGCCGCGGCTATCGGGAGAAATTTCGTGGAGATGAAGAACAGCAATACGTCACGCCACTTACGGATCGGCCGAACCGCCAACGCATAGGCCGCGGGAATGGCGAGAACGAGCACGAACGCCGTGGAGACGAGCACAACGAACAGCGAAACGGTGATGGCCCGGGCGAACGTGAGTGATCCGGGAAGGCTTTTCGTGGTCAACCGAAACTGTGCCAGCCCGGCGTCGAGATTGAGGTTCGGGGTGGACGTTTGCGCATTGACCTCGGTCTTAAACGACGTGAGGACCATCCACAGCACTGGAAAGAAGAAAAGCAGCCCGAAGAACCACGCCGCCACCGCCATGAGACTCGACACCCACAACCGCTCGCCGACGAACCGCGTCGACCGGGCCATTTAGCGATCCTCCAGCAGCGTGGATATCAATCGCAGCGCCAGGTTGGCGAGGATGATCGTGAAGATGACGATGACGACTCCGTAGGCCGAGGCTTGGCCGAACTTCCAGCCGCCCCCAATCGACGTCTCGTAAATGAAATACGGCAGGTTCTTGGCCGCGGGAGCGCCGCTCACCAACTGGCTGACCGTATCAAACGTTTGCAAAAGGTAGATCGATCCGAGCAGAGCGCCAAGCTCGAGATACGAACGAAGGTGCGGGAGGGTGAGGCTCCGAAACGTCTGACTGGCGCTCGCCCCGTCCACCCTCGCGGCTTCCAGCACTTCGCTGGTTTGACTCTGCAACCCGGCGAGAAGGATGAGCATCATGAACGGCGTCCACTGCCAAACGAGGACGAGGACGACGGAGAACAGCGGATACTTCGAGGTAAAGGAAATCCTCGTTCCGCCGAGTGACTCAATGATCCAGTTGATGAACCCGTAGGTCGAATCGAGGAAGGCATGTCGCCAGATGAGGGACGCCGCCACCGGCATGATCAAAAACGGGGTGATCAAGAGGGTTCGGACGAATCCCTGACCAAAGAACGCTTTGTCCAGCAGCAGCGCCAGCATCGTCCCGAGAGCCGACGCGATGATGACCGTTCCCACCGTGATGACCAAGGTGTGAACCGTGGCTTCTCGAAAGAACTGATTCGTGAAGGGTTTGGTGAAATTCTTGAGACCGATGAACGAGAAACTATGAGGTTTAAGGAAATCCCAGCGGTGCAGCGAGTACCACAGGGTAATAATAAACGGAACCTGTGTAACAACAATGGTGAAAAGAAGAGCAGGAAGAAGCGGCATGCGCCGCGACCACTCCTGTCGACGAAGGGGAGACAAACGTCGTGCATTCCGACGAGGGGACTCGTCAGTTTGCGGAGTGGTCGCAGCGGTCATGTCCTTACGAAGCCGAACGCTGAAGCGTCAGGCCTTTGATGCTTCCGAAGCGATGGTCTGACACTTTCCTAAGGCGTCGTCCACGCTTTGGCTTCCGGCGATTGCACCAGAAATTTCCGCCGTGCACCGGGTTCCGACGTCCTGAAACTCTGGCACGCCGACGTATTGCACACCGGGAAGACCCGGGCGCTTGGTCGTACCGGGATTATCAATTGGCGCAGCCTGCATGGCCTTGAGGGTCATCGGAGCGAACGCCGGAGCAGCGGCAAGGTACTCAGGAATCGAGTACGTAGAGGTCCGACTTCCTGGCGGAATGCCTGCCCATCCACCAGGAAGCGCGGTTCCTGCCAACTTGATGTAGTCCTTCGACGTGGCCCAGCTCATGAACTTCCACGCGTTGTCGGCATTCTTCGTGCCAGCCGGCATGGCCAGGGCCCACGACCACAGCCAACCCGAAGCTTTAGTGTCTCTCGTCGGAGCGAGCGCGTAGGCCAGCTTTCCCTTGATCGGGCTGGTGTCGCTCTCAAGAATTCCGGCGGCTACCGTGGCGTCGTACCACATAGAAACCTTGGAATCCTGCATGAGCTTCAGGCATTCATTGAAGCTGGCATTGGCTGCATCTGGCTCACCAGCAGCCTTGAGAAGGTTCACATAGAAGTTGGTGGCATCTTTGAATCCACCCGTATTGACCTGAGCTTTGCCAATGGAACCGTCGGCATTTGCGTCCCACCAGGTGCCACCGAAGGTGTTCACCACGGTCGTGAGCGAGGCCCCCAAGTCGCCCCAGCCGGGCTTGCCACGAAGGCAGATACCAGCGCGATCAGCGGTCTTCAGTTTCTTGGCGGCAGCGGCCAGCTCGTCCCACGTGGGAGCGTCCGGGATCTTGACACCGGCCGCATCGGCCAGGTCTTTGCGGTACATCACAAACGACGACTCGGCGTAGAACGGAACGGCGAACAATTTTCCGTCGTTCGACAGTGCGCCCTTGACCGAAGGGATGAGGTCATTCACGTCGTAGGCGGTGTCCTTAGTGGCCCGGTCGGTGAGGTCTTGCAACCAGCCGTTGGCGCCGAACTGCGGGGCTTCGTAAGGGCCGATCATGACCACGTCGTACTGGCCGGCGCCGGAGCCAACAGACTTGGTTACCTGCTCACGCAACGTCTGCTCGTCGAGGTTCACGTAGTTGACCTTGATGCCGGTCGTCTTGGTGAAGTTGTCCGGCGTCAGCGTCTGGATGTCTTTCATCGTGGGGTTGTCCACGATGGCGACGGTAATCGTGCCAGCGTCGGCGGCGGCCGCAGCGGGCGCGGCAGTAGTCGCGGCCGAAGCAGCGGTTGTCTCGGCTGCGGCGGCGGTGGTGGTGTCCGCAGCAGCGGCGGGCGCAGTCGTGTCGGCGGCCACAGTTGTTTCGGCGACTGCAGCGACGGTCGTGTCGGCTGACTTGGACTTGGAGCATCCAGCAGCGACAAGGCCAATGGCCATCATCACCCCTAGGGCTCGGCGCAGTTGGCGTGGTTGTGACTTCATTCAGGATTCCCTTCGTCTCGCAAGGTGTCGGCCGCAAGGTGCTGACAAACACGCCGCATGTGGTCATGTGGTTTTATCTGCGAATTCCGGAGTTAGTCAAGCTAAGCCGAACTTCGATGTTGGATTCTTACCATATTCGTGTGGGAGTGTGTTGTTATGAGTGCGAAATCGGCGAGCATGCCGCCTGAGGATGCCAAGCCGATTTCTTTGTCAACGGCCGCCGTGGGGATCGCCGCCGCGGTCCAGAAAAGCCAGGGTGGTCCGTTCGACATCCGTTTTCCCACGTACGACCGATTCGACCGGGGGTCGGCGCAGCAGGGCCGGATAACCCACCTCGGTATCGGCGCGTTTCATCGAGCGCACCTCGCCGTGTACCTCGACGACCTGCTGGAGCGGGGCAACGGTTCGTGGTCGGTCACCGGATCGGGCGTGATGCCCCACGACGATCGTGTTGGGCAGCTTCTCCGCGCCCAGGATGGCTTCTACGTGGTCGCCGAGAAGGAGGGCGACAAGGCGACGGGTCGGGTGATCGGCTCGATCACCAACTTCGTCGACGGCGCCGCCGATCCTGACGCACTCCTGCAAAATCTCGCCGATCCGCTCACCAAGATCGTGTCCATCACCATTACGGAGGGTGGTTACCCCGTGCAGCACGGGTCTTTCGTCGAGTCGCCCGAGCTCGCCAGTGATTTTCGCGCTGATGTTCCACGTTCCACGTTCGGCCTTCTTGCCGCAGCACTCGATCACCGACGCAAAGCCGGCTCAGCCCCGTTTACCGTCATGAGTTGCGACAACCTGCCGGGCAACGGCGACGTTGCCAAACTTGCCGTTCTCGGTGCCGCCTCGTTTCGATCAACAGAACTGGCTACATGGATCGAACGAAACGGCGCTTTCCCCAACGCCATGGTGGACCGGATCACTCCAGCCACGACGGACTCCGATCGCCAGTGGGTGATGCAACGCTTCGGCATCCGAGATGCCTGGCCGATCATGTGCGAACCATTTCGGCAGTGGGCGCTCCAAGACACGTTTGTCGATGGTCGGCCAGCCTTTGAAAACGTCGGTGTACTTATCACCGATGACGTGATCCCGTATGAACACATGAAGCTTCGCCTGCTCAACGCCAGCCACTCGGCGCTGGCCTACCATGCCGCTCTTGCCGGGTATACCTATGTGCACGAAGCAATGAACGATTCGAAAATTCGTGAATTCATTCGTACGCTTATGAAGGTGGAAGCCGCGCCGAACCTCGATTCGCCACGCGGGATAGATCTGGCTGAGTATCAGGAGTCCCTCGTTCATCGGTTCTCGAACTCGGCCATTGCCGACACAATTGCCCGGCTCTGCTTGGATGGAACAGCAAAGTTTCCGACCTTTCTCGTTCCGACGGCCGAAGCCCAGATCAAGAACGGTGGGCCAATCTCCATGGTTGCGCTCACGTTGGCTGGTTGGTGCCGATACCTCCGAGGAGTCGCCGACAACGGCACGGCGATCACCCATTCGCACGACCCGTTCCTGGCCGAGGCCGTCGCTGTCGCGAACGCCAGCACCGCCGATCCACGGGCGTTTCTTGCCTATGAGCGGGCCCTCGGACCAAATCTGGCCAAGTCCGAGCGGCTTGTACGCGAGTTCACCCGAGCGATGGAATCGCTCGACCGCGCTGGTTCGCTCGCCACCCTCGACTCGTGGGTTCGGTCGGCCAGTGCGTCGTCAGTGCCAGGTTGACGAGTGCCATCTCCTAGCGTGGCCACGTGACTATCGGCGATCTGGACAATCTGGACAATCTGGACAATCCCGACACGCGGACCACGCCGCCCAGCGCAGGCGCGGTGTTCACGAAACTCCAGGCGGAGCGCCAACACCAGATCTATCGACTGGTGTTGCGCAACGGCGCCGTCGATGTGTCGGATCTGGCGCAGCGATTTGAGGTCACGACCGAGACGATTCGACGGGATCTCTCGGAACTACAGGAACGCAAGCTGGTTCGTCGCGTTCATGGCGGCGCGGTGCCGGTGGAGCGGAATCATCACGAGCCGATGATCAACGCTCGGGACGCTCAGAACACCGACGAAAAGCAAGCCATCGGCCGGTTGGCGCTCGAAGAGATTCCGGCCGGCGCCACTATCCTCCTCGATTCCGGTTCTACCAGCCAGCGTTTCGCCGAACTCATCCCGGCCGAGCTGGCCGGGCATATCGTTACCAACTCACTATTGATTGCATCGTCGCTCGTCCGACGGGGAATTCGGGACCTTTCGGTGCTCGGTGGATCGGTCATCCCGAACACGTTCGCCATGGTGGATGCGCAAACAATCGAAGCCGTGCGGGCGATGCGGGTGGACGTGTTGTTCTTGAGCTGCGATGGCCTCTCGTTCAAACGTGGACTTACCACCCCCTATCGCTCTGAGCACTTTCTTAAGCGAGCCATGATCGAAAGCGCGCGTAGGGTCGTGGCCCTCGTTGACCACAGCAAGTTTGGCAACGACCACACCTTCAGCTACGCCGGTCTTCATGACATCGATCTGCTCATCACCGACGATCGCGCCACCGACGATGAGGTCGAAATTCTCACCGAGGCGGGCGTTGAGGTGCGCCGTGCATGAGAATGAGAACGACGCAATTCCGACGCGGCCGGAGCTCGAACACATCGCCATTGAGGCAGCGCAAGCCGCCGCCGATCTAGTGCGGGATGGCTATGGCCGTGCAGTTGCGTTGGGGACGAAGAGTTCGGCCACCGATGTGGTGACGGAGACCGATGTGGCGAGTGAACGCCTCATCGTTTCGCACCTCGACGCAGCGACCCCAAACGCAGGCATCATCGGCGAGGAAAGCGGTACCCGACAATCGTCGAGCCGGTTGCAGTGGATCATCGATCCACTGGATGGCACCGTTAACTTTCTGTACGCGCTTCCTATTTTCTCTATAAGCATCGCTGCAGCGGTCGACGGTCACATCGTCGCCGGAGCCGTTGTCGACGTGCTGTTTCAACAGACATATTCGGCATGCCTGGACGGAGGGGCACGACGTGACGGAGCGTTGATCACCACGTCGGGTTGCGCGATCCTCTCTCAGGCGCTTCTCACCACCGGCTTTTCGTATACCCCTCGCCTGCGGACGCTGCAAGGAAGCATCGTTGCCTCGCTGATCCCGACGGTGCGTGACATCCGCTGCTTCGGGTCGGCCGCACTGCAACTTTGCTGGGTTGCCGATGGCCGGGCAGATGGATACTTCGAGCGTGACATCAAGTTGTGGGACTGGGCGGCAGGGACTCTCATCGCCGCCGAGGCTGGTGCGAGCGTGGAGTACCCATGCCCGGAAAACAACGATCTCGTCTTGGCCACGTCCTCCGCCCTCTTCGCCGACATTGCCGACGCCGTGCGAATCGTGCCGCGAACTACTGACGCTATGCGCCGATAAGTTCGCCGGCTTGGGCGGCAATCTGGAGCGGCGTCCACCGGTCGAGAGCACTCGGCGAGACGTCGCACAGCGTAGTGATGTAGGCCAGGTACGCCGCCCGGACCACTCGCAGGGTTTCGCGGGTAACGCCGTGGAGATGATCCGGGAGCGTTTCGACTTCGGATCCATGCAGAAGAACAAGCGTTCTAGCAATATCGGCGGCCGCAATACCACGGGAAGCGTCGAACCAATCAACGACGATTGGACCGTTCGGACTCATCAGAATGTTCTTCGGGTGGAGATCACCGTGGCAGAGCATCATCGGTTTCGTGCTCAGTTCCGGCAGATCAACGGAAGCGACAATCAGTTTGTGCGCCATCGCATTGCGGATCTTGCTGCGCACGCGTGTGCACTGTAGGGGAAGGGCCATCGGACCGGACATCGCCAACAAACCTGCATGGATCTGGGCCAATTGCCGGCCGATTTCCGTCGCCCGCAAGGGTGACGCTCGCAACTCGTCCCATAGTGAGGTCCCTTCGATGCGTTCGTACAGCGCAATCTCGCGATCGTTCAACGTGGTGATCTCGATGAAGCGAGGGGCCGGGGCCCCACACTGATGCACCGCGGCCACGTATCCAGCCTCGGCGCGAATCCAGCCTTCGGGGGTGGAGTCCTTCGGCACCTTCGCCACTACCCCGTCGTCCCAGGCGTGAACGGTCGACCGGGTACCGGAGGCGAGAAGCGGCCCGAGGGCAGTGAACCGACGGGGCATCTGTGGGTCGCTCACGTTGTCACCCTAACGAGTATCGAACTGGACTGGAATACATCGACCGGGACCAGGACGCGGCGACGCGAAATAGTCCAGGTGGACGCGAAGTAGTCCAGGTGGACGCGAAGTAGTCCAGGTCGACCGCAGGCCGTCGGGGGGCCGTGGCGTCCCGGCGGAGGGAATGAAACACCCCGAGTAGCCTCGCCGCCTGTGCTGCATATGGCGTGGGACCACGGGCAACTAGCCGTGATTGGGTGGCATGACCGGGCGTTGACGGCGGAGCGAACGCACTCGCTGGCGTCAAAGTTGTTTGGTCGAGACCTCCCGCGCCTGGAGAAAACCTTGCACATTCCCGGTCGGCGTGATGTCGCCACCGTGTATGGCGCGGCGGTGCCGATCGCCGCTGCGGCCGACGCATTTCTCGTCCAGACGTGGGTGCCGTGGAAGACGCTGAGTGCGTCGTTAGCGTGGTGCGCCACGGTGGCGGCGTTTGCCGGCACGCTGGTCGATGCTGGTCAGGTGGTGCCGAGTGTCATCGCCACATCCGGGGTTGCACGCTGGATACCGATGGTTGACGATGTCACCACCGGCCACCTCAGGGCGTTGACCGAGTCGATGCCCCCTGTGTTCGGCGCGCTTCATCCCAACGCGCAGCCGTGGCAACTCACGTCGAGGCTCGTTACCGAGTTCGTTGACGACGTCGCCCACGTAAGGCTGTGGGAGGCCGAGGCTGGCGGTCCGCCGAGCCGTGATCGTCGACCGGTTGCCGTCGTCACGCGACGCTTGCTGAGCGCGCTTACGACTGGCCCGGCAGTCGTCGCGAACGGCCAAGACGAGCGAGCCGCGCTCAGCGTCGTAGCTGACGAGCTCAACCGCTGGGCCGGGGCATTGACGGCGCGATCACCATTCGCCGACTACACCGTGTTCATCCGCCTCGAACCGGTCGACCCTGACGAACCGAGCGACACCACGACGGTCGACGAGACTGAAGGAGACGAGACTGAAGGAGTCGACACCAAAGCCGACGCCAGCGAAGGCGCATGGACGGCCGAATTGTTCATCGCCCCGAACAGCGATCCGAGTCTCTACATTGCCGCCGCTTTCGTGTGGAGCCCGAAGCGCCACGCTCCGCTACTCACCGACGTGCCTGCCGCCCAAGCGGCGCTCCGGTTTGCCAGCCAACGTCTGCGAACAACGTCACCCACCCTCGGCGATGTGTTCGACACCACCTCACCAAGCCTCGCCACCCTCTCGCTCGAACAGGTTTTGCAGGTCGTCCACCACGACCTCGACGCCATTTCGTCGAGCGCCATGGTTGTCCAACTCCCAGCCTGGTGGACCCGAACGTCCCGGGCGCGAACAGTCGGGAGGGCCACGCCGACCGAAGCTCCGCTCGTCGGCGCCGGTCTCACGGCCAAGGCTTTGGTCAGCATCAACTGGACGGTCGCTCTGGGCGACGTTGTCCTCACCGAAGCCGAACTGGATCGTCTAGCCAACGCCAAGTTCGACGTGGTCAACGTTCGCGGTCGCTGGTCCGTGATCGACCGAGCGGATGTGGCCCGGGCCCTCGCCGGGGTCATGCGTTTGCGGCGAGACACGCCAGTCGCCGACGCTACGGAACTACTCGCGCTCGCCGCCAGTACCGACGCCGAGTTGAGCGGCACGGACTGGGCGGGCGACCTTCTCACCGGCCTGCCCGATGATCAGCTTGTGCCTATCGAGCATCCGGCGGGGTTCGTCGGCACGTTGCGTCCCTATCAGCAACGTGGTGTCGGATGGATGGCGTTCCTCTCGCGGCTCGGGCTGGGTGGCGTGCTCGCCGACGACATGGGCCTCGGAAAGACGGCGCAATTGCTTGCCCTCATTGCCCATGAAGGAACGGGTCCGACCTTGGTGATATGTCCACTTAGCGTTGTACACAACTGGGAAACGGAAGCGGACCGATTCGTCCCGCACCTACGCGTCGGCGTGCACCACGGCGACGGTCGAAACGCCAACGAAGGCTTCGCTGACTGGATGCAAAACATGGACATGGTCATCACGACCTTCGCCACGGCCACGAGAGACGTGGACGTGCTGGCCGAGTGTTCATGGGCGCGCGTAGTAATCGACGAGGCGCAAAACCTTAAGAACGCACGTACGAACGCGGCGAAGGCAATTCGTCGCATTCCGGCGGCGCAGCGCATTGCGCTCACGGGCACCCCGGTGGAGAACAGGCTCGCCGACCTGTGGGCGGTCATGGACCTGGTGAATCCCGGCGTCTTGGGATCGAGCGAGAAGTTTCGTCAGAACGTGGCCCGACCCATTGAACGCGAGCGCGACGAGGCGGCGACGAAACGTCTTCGCACGGTCATCGGCCCGTTCCTGCTGCGCCGATCGAAGACCGACAAAACCCTCGTGCCCGAACTCCCGGACAAGATTGAGGCAACCGCATGGGCGACCCTCACACGTGAGCAGGCTTCCCTGTATCGAGCCGTCACCAACAAGTTGCTCGAACGGCTGCCCAGCCTCGATGGCATGAGCCGTCGGGCGGCCATCGTCACGACCATCACCAAGCTGAAGCAGATCTGCAATCACCCCGTGCATTACCTCGGCGACGGCGGTCGGCTGGAGGGCCGAAGCGGCAAGCTGGCCAGGCTCGACGAACTACTTGACAACGCGTTTGACGCAGACGAACAGGTGATTGCCTTCACGCAGTACGTGGAGATGGGTCACCTGGTGCAGCGCCATCTCACCACTCGTCTCGGCATAATGGTGCCGTTCTTGTACGGCGCCATCGGCAAGAAGCGTCGCGACGCGATGGTGGCCGAGTTTCAAGGCGGTCGGGTGCCGTTACTCTTGGTCAGTCTCAAGGCCGGCGGCAGCGGACTAAATCTGACCGCCGCCAGCCAGGTGATTCATATCGATCGCTGGTGGAATCCCGCGGTGGAGGACCAGGCGAGTGATCGGGCCTGGCGCATCGGACAGACGTCGACGGTGTTCGTACACAAGCTGGCGACGCGCGGCACGATCGAAGAACGCATCGATACGTTGATCGCCGAGAAACGCGACCTCGCTGACCACGTGCTCGGCGGCAGCGAGGCGTGGATCACTGAATTGTCAACCGACGACATCCGCCAACTCCTCGCCCTGAGCGCCCAATGACGTCGCCTCGAAATGCCAGTGTGGGCCCGGCCACCATGGCACTAGGTCGGGCCGTTGGCGAACGAAGCGATTCGACCCGGTTCCTACGTGGTGCCGAGCTCATGGAGCGCGGGATGGTAACTGCGCTTTCTATTTCCCCCTCACGGGCGAACGGATCCGTACAGGGGAGCCGCCATGCGCCGTACGTCGTGGAGATCGTTTCCAAGGCCGACGGCGCCCTCCCTGGTTCTCCGTCCCAACTGGAGTTTCGCTGTTCGTGTCCTGACTGGGGCGATCCGTGCAAGCACGCCGTGGCCGTCACCCTCGAACTGGCCGAGAGGCTCGACGACGACCCCGAACTCCTTGCCCGGTTCCTCGGGTTAAGGACGACGACGAGTTCGCCCCGGTCCAGCGGCACTGCGCCGGCGCCAACGTCGGCGGCCTTGGAAACGGTCGCACCGGTCTGGGCCAGCGCATTGCGCCGGCCTGCTGCGCCCATTGACGCCGCGGCCTTCTTCGGCAGGGCCAATCAATCCTCGCTCACCTGGCCAGCAAGCGACCGAACGATGCCAACTGACGACCTGCCAGCCGACCGTCTACGCGCCCTCGGTCCCCTGGTCGTCGACGGTTACGACCTCGCACCCGACATCGTGCGACTGTTCGAAACCCTCACCGGCAGCGCCGCGCCCCACTGACAACTCGGGGTTCCCCAGACAGACCGCTAGTGATCTGATTCAGATACAACCAGGGCGTCGGTGCGCCGAGATTCTGGCGACAACTAACACCGATACGAAGCGTCGGCGCGCTGGTTGTTTCGAACGCAGACCGCTAGGTTCGGTTCGGTGAGAGTTCGGGCCGGGGTGGGGTATGCGTTCGGGGCGGCGATGGTGTTTGGATGCTCGACGCCGTTTGCCAAGAGACTTGGCACTGGGGCCTCGCCGCAGGTCTTCGCCGGACTTCTCTATCTCGGCAGCGGGCTCGGGTTGGCTGCGACCCTGCGCCTCCTGCCGTCCGGCGATCGCGAAACTTCGCTGCAGAAGACCGATCGCGGTCCGCTGCTTCTTGCCGTCGTGTTCGGCGGCATGCTCGGTCCCCTGCTCCTGATGATCGGCTTGCGCACGACGCCGGCGGCCACCGCTGCGCTGCTGCTCAATCTCGAAGCGGTCTTCACTGCACTTGGCGCGTGGCTCGTGGTGAAGGAGCACGCCGACCGCCGCATCGTGATTGCGATGATGATCATCGTCGCCGGCGGAATGTTGCTCTCGATAAATCCGAGTGGTGGTTTCGCCATCACCGCCGGCGCGCTGGCAATTGTTGGGGCGTGCGCATGCTGGGGCGTAGATAACGTCGCCACGCGCCCGTTGGGTCTACGTGATCCGAGGCAGGTTGGCGCAGTGAAGGGAGTCTTCGCCGGGGCGGCGAACCTCGGCATCGGCCTCGCCGCCGGTGGTCACCTACCCCGCCCAAGCATCATTGCCGGGGCCGTCGTGCTCGGGTTCTTTGGCTACGGCCTGTCCCTCGTTCTCTACATCAAAGCACTACGTGTACTTGGTATTGCACGCACGGGCGCGTACTACGCCGCAGCTCCATTTTTTGGTGCGGGGATAGCGCTGGTCTGGCTCAGAGAACCAGTAGGACGCATGTTCGTGCCTGCTGTCGGACTGATGGCCATTGGCCTGGCAATCCACCTGACCGAACGACATCGGCATGAGCACGTGCACGTCGCGCTGGCTCACGCCCATCGGCACGTCCACGCCGACGTCCACCACCTGCATGTCGCCGGCTCAGACTTGGCGTCCGATGATGACGACGCCCACGCTGGCAGCCATACCCACGCCACAACACGCCATGACCACGACCACACTCCTGACGAGCACCACATTCACGAACACTGAGCGCCTCATCCGTGCCACGTAGTCAGCCGCGGCTCACATGCTTTTGTCACGGCGACAAGGCGCCGGTTCATCGGGAGCCAGTGCTCTCCGCTTCGGAGGCATGCGACTATGGCGTGATCGACGAGGTCATGGACCGCTGCGAGCCGTCAGCTAATCAGGCTTGACCGTGTCGCCCGAGCGCGGCGAAAATCATCCGGCTAGCTTCAGGGTGCTGTGACGCGGCCGGGAACGTCCGGTCCGTTCTGGACCCAGAGGAGCCCGTGCATGCTTGGCGACCGCTACATCACCGACCGCACCCCTACGACCCGGTTCCCCGGCTATACCCGGGGCAACGCCGGAGAGGTGTTGTCCGACCCAGTGAGTCCACTGGGCTGGTCGTTCGGATGGGAAAACGGCGTGGTGCTCGGATGTCGAGATGGTTTCGTGAATATGGGGGTATTTGATGCCGACGAATACGACGCGGAAAGGCCAGAAACATTCGGACTCTTTGGCGGCTATTTCTACAATTCCCTCACCCAGTCGCGACTGTTTGGCGTGAGGTCGGGGGCTGGTTGGCAGGCCGTTGACAACGCCTACTTCGACGACCCATCCGCCGTTCCTGCCTATGTCGAGCAGGACTGGCACACCTCTCCTCGCCATACCGAGAAACTCACGAAGACGATGGGATGGATCATGTCCACGACATCGGTTCCAGCCATTGATCGCCAGAAGGTCGATGCCAAGGCGTTGCGCGATAGCCGACCGGATCTCTCGACGCAGTCCCTCGTCCAGCTGATCGGACGGGCCCGTTCCATCCAGCCACACATGGTCGCGATGTTTGCTCAGCACGTCGTTGCATCGCTAGGAGCGTCGGTGGGGCCGGGAATACTCGCTGCACTTACGGCCGACGTTGATCCATCTATGGTCACCAAACTTCTTTCGGGAATTCACGGCGTGGATTCGGCAGAAATTGCCACTGCCATCTGGAGGTTATCGCGCCTTGCCCGCGCTTCGGCGTCGGTATCGACGATGTTCGATGATGGGCAGTCCGGCCTGAACGGACGACTGCGGGCGAGCACCGACGACGAAGAGGTCCGGGCATTCGTGTTGGCGGTCGACGAGTTTCAGTACCTGCACGGTGCCCGTGGCCCGAACGAGTGGGACCTGTACAGCCGGTCGTACGAGACGAACCCGGAACTGTTGTTCTCGGCCATCGACCGCCTCCGGGGTAACGACGACGCCGCCGATCCGGTGGTCGGTGAGGCCCGTGTCGCAGCAGAACGATTTCGGCTCACGGCCGAACTCGAGACGATGTTCGCCGGCAATGCCGAGGCGCTCGGGGGATTGAACATAGGCCTCAACTCAGCGGCGGTGTTCATGGCTGCTCGCGAGCGCTGCAAGACCAACAACATTCGAGCGCTTCATGAAATTCGTATGTGCTTCGACGAAATTGGTCGGCGTATGGTCGATCTCGGCTACCTCACTGATGCTCGGCAGATGTATATGCTCACCGATGAAGAGGTCGAGTCGTTCATCGAAAACCCGGCGCAGTTCGGCGCCGTCTTGGTGGAGCGAGAGCTGGACTACCTCGCTTTGTACGAATTGGAGCCGCCCTACATCGTCGACGTTGCCGCCGAGCCGCTCTCGTCCTGGGCGCGTAAGGGAGCCGTCGCCGCCGTTCCTGTCGCCGTAGGTGATGTGCTTAGGGGTGTCGCCGGTTCGCCCGGAGTGGCGACGGGAGTCGCGAAAGTGCTCGTCTCAGTCGAAGACCTCGAACACATCGGACCCGGCGACATTCTCATCGCTCCAAACACCGACCCGTCGTGGACACCACTCTTCCTCGCCGTGTCTGCGGTGGTCGTGAATGTTGGTGCGGTTGGTACGCACGCGGTGATCGTCAGCCGCGAGCTCGGCATTCCGTGCGTGCCGTCGATCGCCGACGCCACCCGGCGCATACCAACCGGCGCCACGATCTCAGTGAACGGCCACGAAGGAACTGTCACCATCCTGGCGCTGCCGTAGCAACGCCGCGTCTGCCGACACGTTCATTGCCTTCGACAGGTCCGAGCCGAACAACCTCAGAGCCGTCCGCAATGGCTGGAGGCAGCCAGAGCGTCGTTCCTGAGAGCATGCGAAAATTTTGTGCTTGCAGGCATTGTCCGCGGGCGCTGAACTACAGGCATGATTCCTACATTTCAGAGGTCTGTTGCTGAGAGCGGAGCGGAGCAATGAAGACGGCGTTTGTCCTGTCGGGCGGGGCCAACCTCGGCTCTGTTCAGGTGGGGATGTTGCGAGCTCTTCTCGCTGCTGACATCACGCCCGATTTTCTCGTTGGCACTTCCGCGGGAGCTATCAATGCAGCGTTCATCGCCGCCCATCCAGACGTTGCTGGCACCCACGAATTGGAAGCGATCTGGGTGGCTCTCCGCCGCAATGTTCTTTTTCGGGCACGGCCCATCCGTGGAGTCCTTGGGTTACTTGGAAGCCAGCTGAGCCTTTGCTCGCCAGAACCGTTGACCCGTGTACTTCGCGCCAATCTTCATTACGGGCTGCTCGAGAACGCGGCCGTGCCGGTACACGTCGTTGCCACCGAGCTGACAACTGGACTTGAAGTCCTTCTCTCTTCCGGCTCGGTCGTGGACGCGGTACTTGCGAGCGCGTCATTGCCTGGCATCCTTCCTCCAGTCCGAATCGGAGGTCGCACCCTTGTCGACGGAGGTGTCACAAATAATGCGCCGCTAGCTCACGCGCTTCACCTGGGAGCTGATCGAATCTACGTCTTGAGTGCGGGGCAATCGTGTGCCCTTGCAGACCAGCCGCGAAGTGCCGCCGGAGTTGCATTTCAAAGTCTGTCCGTGCTGATCGGTCGACAGATCGTGAACGACGTAGATCGACACCATGACGAGTGCGAACTCTTTCTCGTCCCGCAGCTGTGTCCCGTCGATGTCGGCATCCTTGATTTCTCACGCGCCAAAAACCTCATCGCCCGGGGGTACGAATCAACCCAACGCTGGATCGCTAACGGCCAAATTCCTGAGCCTGGTCAACATGTGATTGAACCGCACGCGCACTAACAAGTGCTTTGGCTTCAGAGTGCCGGGATGGGGCACGTGATAATCGTGTCAGTGAACCAACCGTGATCGGGAAGGCTGTGACCGTCGCAACCGCTCGTCGATACTCAGTTGACGTTGGTTCTGGGTCGGTTGCACTTGCGCTCGAGCGCGCCATGGCGAGCAATTTGCGCACTCGTTTCGACATCAAACGGATGCGGTTCGGCGAGTGTGCACCACACCTGCAATGTTCCAGCCGCCGTCGCGCTCGAAGCGTCGATGAGAGGCACGGTCAAGGTGTGGCCGTATCGGATGGCTTCCGCATGCCCCCAGGGGTAGCCGTATCGCCCGTCCCCGATGTTGTTAGGGCGCAGTGTCGATACGAACGTGCGATATCGCGATCTCCTCATGGGAGACCACGCTGGCCGTTATCGGTGCAGCTTCGTTGGCCATCGCCACCTCGAATGGCGAAGGTTCCCGATCAGCGGTCGGCCCGACGAAGCGATCGCCGAGCGGACGCGACGTGTCTGGCTGGTCGGGCGTAGTACGGCCGAGGCGGGTAAGTAACGACTTGCGGTTTTTATATGCCCAGCTCGCCAGGGTTGTCTCTAGGGCGAGAAAGACGATGTGGCGGAGTGGTCGGCGGAGAAAGGAAAGCATGTCCCTCTGTACCCCTCAAGCCCAGACCCGAAACATCCGAGGCTGACCGAAAACATCCCCCCGACCAATCGATTTGATCTAATAAGCCGGCGGATGCCGCAGCCGTTGGCGCTATGCCTCCGGCCACGGCCCGCTCAGCACGGCCACTACTTCTTCTTGGAGTCCCACGCCTCTTCGGCCTTCTCGACGACGTCGGTGACCTTCTCCTTGGCCTTGTCGATCCCGTCCTTGACCTTTCCGGCAGCTCGGTCGGACTTACCGTCGCGCTGCAGCTTGTCGCTGTCAGTCAACACTCCCATGGCGCCCTTGGCGCGTCCTTTGAGTTCGTCGATGAATCCCATGATTACTCCTTCGTTCGTTTATGCGATGCCGGCTCCGGCACCGTGTCTCACTACCCACCGTGGGCCCGATCTACACATCGGTCGAAATCCGCAGCAAAGAAGGTTTTGAGATCTTCGTCAAAACGGGTAGTAATAACGAGTGAGCGTTTTCCGGGTTCTTGATCCCAGCCCGTGCACTGATTTGCACGCGTACCTTGCAGCCGGAGGCGGATCGGCCCTGGCTGCGGCCAACGCCAGCGATCCCTTAGTCACCGTAGAACAGTTGCGTCTCAGCGGATTGCGGGGTCGCGGTGGAGCCGGGTTCCCCACGGCAACGAAATGGCAGAGCATTCTGACGCACGCTTCGTTGGAAAATCCCACCTCCGTAGTCATAAACGGGGCCGAAGGCGAGCCGTCCACGTTCAAAGACCGCACGATCCTGCGCAACAATCCCTACCGCGTCTTGGAGGGCGCTCTGGTGGCGTGCACCGTGGTTGGTGCCGTCGAACTCGTGGTGTGCCTCAAACAGTCCTTCCACCAGGAGTGGGAGCGGGTCACAGCAGCGCTCGTGGAAATGACCAAGGCTGGGTGGCTCGATCAGTTGCGTGTCACGCTCGTTGCCGGCCCGTCGTCGTACCTCTTCGGCGAGGAAACCGCGCTGTTGGAAGTGGCTGAGCACCGCCAACCGCTTCCCCGCGTCACTCCTCCCTGGAGGCGTGGATTGATAGAAAACGAAGGGGGCGGCAATGAGTCATCGGACGTGCACCTGGCCACTCCCGAAGCGTCCGGTGGGGCGCCTGCACTGGTGAACAACGTGGAGACGTTCGCCAACGTGGCGCTTATTGGCCAGCATGGAGTCGACTGGTTTCGCGAAGTGGGGACAAAGGAGTCACCCGGAACAATCGTCTGCACCATCGTCGGTGACGTGAAGCGACATGGCGTCGCTGAATTTCCGATGGGCACCACGTTGCGCTCGGTGATCACTGATATAGGCGGTGGACCACGGCTCGGACGTCGTTTGATAGCTGCCTTACCCGGTGCCTCGTCGGTCCTGCTTGAAGCGAATGGACTCGACACGCCGCTGACCCATGAAGCGATGAAAGCGGCCGGAAGTGCCCTGGGTTCGGCGGGATTTCATTGCGTTGACGATGCCGCCGACACGTTTGCCTTGGCCTACGGAGCGTCACGGTTTCTCTCGGTCGAATCCTGCGGGCAGTGCACGCCGTGCAAGGAAGACGGTATCGCCGTCACGGCCATGCTTGGTCAACTCTTGGCCGGCACGGCCATGTCCAACGTCGAAAGCCAGATCGCCAGTCGCTTGTCCTCGGTGGTGAAAGGAGCGCGGTGCAGTCTCGCCAGCCAACAGCAAAACGTCGTCGGCTCACTCGTGAAACTGTGCGCCACCGCCCAGATTCCCGCTCGCCTTCCGGAGGTCGTGCCCGGCGAGAGGGGGCGGAGTTCGGCCATCGTACCGTTGCTCGACATCGTTAAGGGCATTGCTGTTCTCGACCAAAACTACGGAGCAAAGAAGTACGACTGGACGTACAACGACGTTGATTCGGGCGTGTTTCCCGCCCAACTCCTCCAGGATGAACCGATGAACCTCGAACCACCGGCGGTAGAACTTACGTGAGTTGGCGGAATCGCGTGCCGATCCGCCAACCAATTTCGATTAAGGCAATAGCCACGAATGCCAGTCCTGCTGCGGCACCGGTCACTATCAGCGGAGGGAAATCCAGTTTCCAGAAGTCGCGGATCGGAGCTACGGCCACCGACCCGACACCGACGATCAGGATGGCTGCGAGTAAAAGAAAACGCCATCGCGGAAGGGTCCGAGCCAACACGTCGACCACCCAAAAACCGATAAGCCCCAGCGCCAAAGTGGCCGCCGATCTCGCCTGAGCGGTCGACACCTTTTCGCCCAACAGCGCTAGTGCATAGGTCCCGAACGTTGCCGCGGCAGCAACCAGCCCAGCCGGAATGGCGAAGACAACAACTCGCCGCATGAAGCCCGGTGGTGTTCTCGGCGCATCGGGAGCGAGAGCAAGGAAAAACCCGGGACCACCGATCGTCAGCGCGCTTACGAGTGTGAGTTGTCGGGGGAGGAACGGAAACGGAAGGCGGAAGATTCCTGACAACACGGCGATCGCCGCGGCGTACACCGTCTTCGTAATAAACAATTTGGCGACGCGCTCCACGTTGGCAATGACCCGACGCCCCTCGGCGACAACCCCCGGCAGCGCAGCGAAGCCTCCGTCCACGAGGATGAGTTGGGCCACCGCCTTGGTGGCCTCGCTTCCGGAACCCATAGCGATGCCGAGGTCAGCCGATTTCAGTGCCAAGGCGTCGTTAACGCCATCTCCGGTCATTGCGACCGTGCGCTTCATTGTCTGCAAAGCATCCACCATCGCATTCTTCTGTTGGGGGCTGGTGCGGCCGATCACTCGCGCCGCACCGATGGCGTTTCGAAGTGCGTCGTCGGTTTGCAGTTCTCGCGCATCGACGATGGCACCGCCGGCGTCGAGTCCGGGCATGCCGGCCGCGGTGGCGAGGGCGGCGACGGTCGTGGGGTTGTCCCCGGAAATGATTTTCACCTCCACGCTTTGTTCGGCAAAGTACGCCAGCGTCTTCTCGGCATCCTTTCGAAGCTGTTCATGGAGGGTTATAAGCGCAGCCGCCTGCAGACCTCCGGGGAGTCCTTCTTCGGGTAGAACTGATGAAGTCGAGGCCAGCAACAGAACTCGCTTTCCTCGCTTCGTTTGATCGGCCACGCGGGCGAACAGGACATCGTTGGCGGGTGTCTCGTTGGCCATAACGATCTCCGGTGCTCCCATGATCCACGTCGTGGAGCTCTCTCCAGTGGTGGTAATCGCCGCCCATTTACGCAGCGACGAAAACGGCACCAGTTCGCCTTCCGTGGCCGTCCCTTCCTTCGTTTTCAGGAATGATTGGATGGCTGCGCCAGTGGCATTGCTCGCCCCCTTGGTAAGTGCGCAGAGCACTCCCTGGACAGCCGGCTCCGACGCATCTCCCTGCACGACGATTTCGTCGACCACCGGGGCGCCCTCAGTCAGCGTTCCTGTCTTGTCAAAGCACATGGTGTCCACGCGAGCAAGACCCTCCACCGCCGCCAGTTCTTTGACCAGGACGCCCATACGCCCGAGCCGAATCACGCTCGCCGCCAATGTCATGGACGTCAGCAGAACAAAGCCTTCGGGAACGATTTCGACAACCCCGGTGGCCGCACCGAAGAGCGCTCGTCTCCAACTCAGTCCGGCGAGTCGTTGGCCGACCAACAGCGCGGCAGCGATCGGACCGATCGCCCACGTGACAATTCGGAGCACTGCGTCGGTCGCCGCCCGAAGTTCGGACCGTACCGGAACAAAGTCGCGAACTTGGGCCGACAGGGCGTTGGCGAACGAGTCGTCCCCCACGCGTTCGGCCCGGAACCAACCGGTTCCAGCGGTGACAAAGCTGCCTGATTTCAGTTCGCTACCGACTTCTTTGGTTTGCGCGTCGGCCTCTCCGGTGAGGAGCGATTCGTCGATTTCTAAGCCATCGCTCTCTTCCACGGTGCCGTCGGCGACCACCTGCCCTCCAGCGCGAAGACCGACAAGGTCACCCCGGACGACGGCAACCGTATCGATATCGATCTGCTCACCATCACGAAGTACCTGAACCTTGACTGCGGTGATAACGGAAAGACGATCCGACGTTCGCTTCGCCAACACCTCTTGCACGATCCCGATGAGCGCGTTTGCCACCAGGATGACACCGAAGAGTCCGTCAGCCGCCGGACCCAACACCAGGATGACCGCCAAGAGTGCACCGAGAATGGCGTTGAATCGGGTGAACACGTTCGCTCGAACGATTTGTCCGACACTGCGCCCGTGTCCAGTCGTTGGCTGGTTGCCTTCACCGGCCGCCAGGCGTTGAGCCGCCTCCGCCGCAGTCAAACCGGCGAGTGGGCACGCTCCGTTGATTTCGTCGTTCTTCGCCGGGATTGTCTCGTCAGTTGTGGCGATGCCAGTCACTGGAGCGAAGGCCCGGTGACGATCGTTCCAGGAGCCGGTGGGGCGAATGCGGTCTCCCGGGCAATGACATGGTCAACGTTGGCGATGCGATACGCATCAACTTCATTCAGCGTTTCGTTTTCCAGGAGAGCCTTAACGAGGGAATCCAGCTTGTCTTCATGAGCCTTGATAAGCGCGCTTGCTTCCACTTCGCAGGAGTCCAGCAGTCGACGGGTTTCGACATCAATAAGTGCGCGTATCTGTTCGGACGGGCCGCTATTTGCGAAGGGCATGGCATAGCTGTCCTCACCAGAATTCACTTCAACGCTGACCGGCCCAATCGCTTCGGACATTCCCCAACGTCCAATCATTTGTCGGGCAATTGAGGTGGCCACCGAAAGATCACTCTCGGCTCCAGTCGTAACTTCGCCAAACTTGAGTTGCTCGGCCACTCGGCCACCAAGGGCGCCGATGATCCGTCCGCGTAAATACGTAGCCGACATTGCGTACCGGTCAGCGTCTGGACTTTGAAAGGTCACGCCCAGAGCTCGCCCTCGGGGAATGATCGAAATTTTGCGGACCGGATCGGCACCCGGCAGCATCATCGCAATCAATGCGTGACCAGCCTCGTGCACTGCGGTTTGGGTCCGATCCGAAAGCGTCATGATGATGTGGCGGGCCGCCCCGAGCTGCACGCGTTCAAGGGCGTCAGTGAGATCGGCGTTCGAGACCGTCGGTTCGTTGCGTCGCGCCGCAAGGAGTGCCGCCTCATTCACCAGGTTACGAAGTTCGGCCCCGACCATACCGGGCGTAATCGTGGCAATAACCCGAAGATTGACGTCGTCGGCCAATGGCACCTTGCGAGTGTGAATGCGCAGTATTGCCTCGCGGCCGACCACATCAGGAGCGTTGACGACGACGCGCCGATCGAACCGTCCCGGTCGCAAGAGTGCCGGGTCGAGAATCTCGGGACGGTTGGTGGCCGCCACCACGATCACCCCTTCGTTACCGCTGAAGCCGTCCATCTCCGTCAAGATCTGGTTGAGTGTCTGCTCGCGCTCGTCGTGGCCGCCGAACGACATCGCTCCGCCACGCGCTCGACCAATCGCATCGAGCTCGTCGAGAAAAATGATCGCGGGCGCCGCCGCCCGTGCTTTATCGAAGAGATCACGAACCCGGCTGGCTCCGACCCCAACAATCATCTCAATGAACTCGGACGCGGCGACGGCGAAGAACGGAACATCGGCTTCGCCCGCCAGAGCGCGTGCCAGTAACGTCTTTCCTGTCCCCGGCGGTCCGGTCAGAAGTACACCCTTGGGTATCATCCCACCGAGCGCTTGATACTTCTTTGGATTGCGGAGGAAGTCGACAATCTCGCGCATGTCATCGACCACTTCATCGATCCCAGCCACATCGTCGAATGTCGTCTTGGTCGATGTAGGAACGTAGAGTTCCGCCTTCGACCGACCGATTGCGCCGAGACCGCCCATCCCGCCCATTCCTTTGCGCAGAAACCACACCATGATCCCGACAAACAACAACGTGGGTCCGAAGCCGGTGAGGAGCTGGACCAGGAACGACACCGGTTGGTCGACGGGCTTGGCGCCGACCACCACCTTGTTGGCCACGAGCTTGGAGAGAAGATCATCGGTGGCGAACGTTGGGCGTTCGGTGCGGAACTTCGTCGCCGTGGTCTGGTCTTTGTTTGTCGTCGTCTTCGCCGGATAGGTGATCTTCGAACGAAGGTCTCCTTGAATCGTTGTTCCGCGAGAGGACAGGGTGGCCACGTTGTTTTTGGTGAGCTGCTCCAGAAACGATGAATACGGCAGGGCGACCCGGGCCGGTTGCGGACCCCGGATAGCGCCGGAGATGACCCAGTTGGCCACAAGAAGGCCAAGGATGACCGGAAGCCACTTGATCCTCTTGGCCGGGCGTTCTGATCCTGGGGGACCCGAGGGCGGGGGCCCACCGCTCTTCTGGTCAGGCGACCGGCCCTCCGCCGGTCGACCGGAACTCTTCGTCGAGTCGCGCGTTCTAAGAAGGTCCATGAAGAGGCCAATACCCTGTGACCGCATCAATGAAACCCAGCGACGAAAAATGGCCGCTGGAACGTCACTACTCCGTCGCCGTCGAGGCCCACGCGAGGACCGTTTCGATCACACGCTTCGTTTCGCTGGGGTCGCGGACTTGAATCGAAGCGACTCCGCTGTCTCGAACAGGTGCATCGTTGCCTCCGGGAAAGAGTGCGTCACCAAGAAACAGCATGTCGCGTTTGTCAATATGGAGAAGCGTCGCAAGTTTTCTGATGCCGTAAGCCTTGTCGATTCCTGGCTTGGTGATATCCACCGATGTGGCACCGCCGATGCGGACCGACATATCAGGAAGCATCGGATCGAGGAGGGCTTTCACCCGCCGCCGCTTTACGTAGTCGGGATCCCACGCCTGCTTGGCCTCGATGGGGGCGTGTTGACCGAGGGCCGAATAGGTAATCTGCGTGCCACGATCCTCAACCGTCGGACCCCAGGTTCGCTCGAGAGCAAATCCGGAACGTTCAAGCGCAGTATCGAGTGCGGCCAAGGTCTGAAATCGCTCGTCCGCAGTTAAATCATCAGAATACTGTTTGACCCATTCCCTCTGAAATGAGTACATCTTTGTGCCGCTCGTGGGGAGCAACGTAAGCCGCTGAAGATCGGTGTTTGGCAAAAACTTCGACAATAGTTGCGACTCAAATTGTGGCCAGTCGCCGCCCGAAATCACCGCTATGCGTACCACCGCAAGGAGGCCAACGAGCAACGCGACCATCTCTTCGTCGACTGCCTCCTTGCTCTCGGCCAATGTGCCGTCCAAATCAAAAATGACTAGTTTTTTCGTCATAGAGCGACTCTGATCGGATTCATTCTGAGGCAATGGCGCGGGTGCGCAAATTCCTTGGTCATCCAGGAGCTACCCGCTACCAGTTGAAGCCAAACACGAGTGACCCCGTTCCGTGTCATTAGGTCACTGTGACTGTGGCGGCCATCCGGCGCGCGAACCAACTCATGGCTCCGGTCCTCCGTGCGGCGCCAACCCCGCTCACTAGCGACGGGGTGGCGAAACGCGGACATGCTCGCAACTTTTCGGCCTACCCCAAGCTGGGGAGGTCAAAACCCGATGCCACCATCGATCATCGACGGGTAAAGAATCTGTCCGCCTACTTCTCTCGTCAGGGCCTCGCCCGACCGATGACCCAGCATCCGGTCGATTATCTTGTCCCCGCCGACTTCACCGCCGCCATCAGGCCACACACTGACTCTTCCGACGCTCGCTGTTCACGTTGGACGAGTAGATCAGGACCATTGGCCCTTTCGTCTTTTTACCGCTTACAGCGACAATGGAGAGATGACAGAACGGATCGAACGGCTGGCGTGCACATGAGTGCCCAGATGACTCACCCACTGCTTTTCATAACAAATTGGGAAACGTTCACAATCACCGTAATTGCGCCTTCTCGGGAGCAGCGAGAGGACACTGCACTTGCCGATTACGTGCGGACGGTCATCGGTCCACTGATCAAAGAACTCGATCTGCCGCGCATCCATGCCATGGCCGAAGGGCGAACGATATTGCTGCACGGAGTGGTGGGCAGCGAGGCCGACGCGCAACGCATTGAAGAGTCCGTAGCGGCGATACCGGACGTCGACAGTCTGCAGTCCCACCTTCACATTGGGCTCCTGTCCGGAGACCATCGCCCATCGCAAACCAGCCCTGAGCACTCTCCTATGTACGCTGCGCTCATTGGGTGCGGCGGAAGCATTGGGATCGTCGGACCCGCTGGCGCGATGGCCGCCCAAGGCACGCTGAGCGCGGTGATTGAGCAAATCCCCAATGACGAACGCGCCCATGTGATCGCTCACCTGCCCGCAGATGTCGTTGCTCTGCTCACTCCTCGTCGCGTGATTGGTTCAGCGACAACACGCTGGAAAACTGAACTTGCCCTCGACGCCGATGCGGCCTTGCGAGGTGGGGTAACGGTTGACGACGCAGCGATCTTGGTTCCCGAAGTCATCGGCGTGTTGCGGCGGTTCGTGCCGGAAGAGGACGCCGATGTCCAGAAGACGTTGAAACATCATCTGCGTGAGCTTTGGGAACAGTCGATCGTTCCCGAGAGCGTGTCGATTACTCCGCCGGTGTACGACTGATGGACAAGCCGGCGGACATCGCAAACGACGGAACGTTGGGGCTGCCCTCGGCGACAGCGTTGGTGATCGGCAGCATTATCGGTACGGGCGTCTTCACCATGCCCGCCGTGATGGCTGGCGCAGGCACGAGTTCCCTCGTGACGCTGGCGGTAATCACCATAGGCGCCGTGTTGTTAGGAGCCTTGTTCGGTCAACTCACGAAGCGCGTCCCGAATTCCGACGGCGGATTGTATGCATACACTCGACATGAGTTTGGAGACTTCGCCGGCTATGTCGTTGCGTGGTGTTACTGGGTGCAGTGCTGGGCTGGGAACGCGGCGATTGTGGCCTCCTGGGTACTGTACGTCCAGTCGTTTCTTGGACTCAAGAACCCGCCTGCGCTCACCAGTTTCGGGATCGCCATGGTCGGCCTCTGGATTCCGGCGATTATCAATTTGGCCGGTGTTCGAAACGTGGCCTGGTTTCAGAACGTCACCGTCGCCTTGAAGTTCCTTCCGCTCGCCATCATTGCGATCATTGGCTGGTTCTGGGTGAAGACGGCCAACTTCGGGCCCTTCAATGCGACCGGCGGAAGTCTGTATAGCGGCGTCGGAATCGCCGCCGGGGTGGCGCTCTTTTCGTTCATCGGCGTGGAGGCCTCTTCGATCGTGGCGGCCAAGGTGCGCAATCCTCGCCGCAACGTCGGCCGAGCTGCGGTGTACGGCACGGCGGCATGCGGGGTGCTGTACCTGCTAGTGACCGCTGTGGTCATGGGACTGGTTCCTCACGACGCGTTGGTCGGCAACGGAGCGCCCTTCGTTCCTGCGTTTCAAGCGATCCTTGGTACGGCCGGGTGGGTGGGAAAACTGATCGCCGGTACGGCCGTGGTGTCGGGCATCGGCGCCCTCAACGGCTGGACGCTACTGTCCGCCGAAATGCCTTTGGCGGCAGCCAAGGACGGACTCTTTCAGCAGTCTTTCGCCAAGGTCGACCGTCGCGGCACGCCGTGGTTTGGGATCTTGGTTTCCACCGGACTGGCGTCGGCGCTGATGGGCTGGAGTTACAGCGGCAACACAGGGCTGAAGGTGTTCACCTATCTGGTTGCACTGTCCGTCGTGACCGTGGCGATCCCGTATTTCATGTCAGCGTGCGCACAGTTCGCATTTCTCGTTTCTCGCCGCCGAAAGATACAGGGCTGGGCGTTCGCCCGAGATGTGGCCATCGCCTGTACTGGTCTCTTGTTTTCGCTGTGGGTCACCTTCGCCGCCGGGTATCAGGCGGTTTATCAGGCCATCTTGATCGTGATGGTCGGGCTGCCCCTCTACGGCTTCCTCAAGGCCCGCAAAGAACGACTCGGGCTGGTACCTGAACCAGTGGATCAAGCCGAAGACATGTTGGTTGCCGCACAAGGAGCGCACGCATGAACATGAAGTCGACTCACTCCACTAGGTCCGGCAGACAAGCGGTCGCGGCCGAAACAGCCGTGCTGGGGGTTCACTCCGAAGCTGGAGCGCTGCGCCAGGCCATCGTCCATCGACCCGGCCTGGAACTGACGCGACTGACACCGGACAACATCGAGTCGATGCTGTTCGATGACGTGCTCTGGGCGGCACGCGCAGGTGAAGAACACGATGTGTTCGTCGGCGTTTTGCGAGATCACGGCGTGCAGGTCCACTACTTCGCGCGGCTCCTAGCCGAAGCTTTAGACGTGCCTCAGGGTCGTCAGGAGGTGCTCGATTTAGTCTGCACCGAGGAACGAGTGGGCCCCTCTCTGGTCGGCCAGATCCGAGAGATGGCCGACGACGTCGATGGCGCCACCCTGGCGACCTATTTAATTGGGGGCATCACCAAAGCCGATTTGCACCCGAAGAAGCCGCACAGTTTGTTGTGGGCATCACTCTCGGATAATGACTTTGTTCTCCCCCCACTGCCCAACCATCTCTTCCAGCGCGACAACGTGTCATGGGTCTACGGCGGGGTCACTATCAACCCCATGGCCAAGGTCGCGAGGCAGCGAGAAACCATCAATAGCCGCGCCATCTACCGCCATCACCCCCTCTTTGCCGACGCCACATTCGACGTATGGTTGGGACGCGAAGATCGCGATCTGCTGCCAGCATCACTCGAAGGTGGAGATGTACACGTCATCGGCAATGAAACCGTATTGATCGGCATGGGCGAGCGGTCATCACCGATGGCGATTGAACTGCTCGCCACCGAACTCTTCAGCGCTGACGCGGCGAAGCGGGTGGTGGTGGTCGAGTTGCCGAAGTCTCACGCTTTCATGCACCTCGACACGGTCATGACCATGATTGATAAAGACACCTTCATCGTGTACCCGTACTTGAACGAAGAGATCCGCTCTTGGACGGTAACCCGGCACGACGATCACCTTCAGGTGAAGCGCAACGGTGATGTCTGGAAGGCCATCGCCGAGGCACTCGATATCGACAAGGTGAGAGTGCTCGCCGTCGATGAAGATGAACGGGCCGCCCAACGTGAGCAATGGGATGACGGAACCAACTTCCTCGCCCTCGCACCCGGTGTTGTCGTGGGCTGGGACAGGAACGTCGCCACCAACAAGATGTTGATGAAGAACGGCATTGAGGTACTCGGTGTGAGCGGCAGCGAACTGGGCCGCGGCCGCGGCGGGCCTCGCTGCATGACATGCCCGATTCAACGGGACGCGTTCTGATGGCCGCCAATCTTCGCCATCGAAACTTCCTCAAAGAACTTGATTTCACCCCGTCGGAATTGCGGTATCTCATCGACCTCGCCGCCCACCTCAAAGCAGCCAAACAGGGCGGGTTCGAACAGCCCAAACTTACCGGTCGAAACATCGCCCTTATCTTCGAAAAGTCATCCACCCGAACCCGATCGGCGTTCGAAGTTGCGGCCCATGATCAGGGGGCCCACGTGACCTATCTCGGGCCTGGAGAATCACAGATCGGCCTCAAAGAATCGATCAGAGACACCGCCAGGGTGCTGGGCCGCATGTTTGACGGCATTGAGTACCGAGGGTTCGGCCAGCAGATAGTCGAGACGCTCGGTTCCTACGCCGGCGTGCCGGTGTGGAACGGGCTGACCACCGAATGGCACCCCACTCAGATGCTGGCCGACATGCTCACCATGCTCGAGCACTCCAACAAACATCTCAACGAAATTTCGTACTGCTATCTCGGTGACGCGCACAACAACACCGCTCGCTCACTGCTCGTTACCGGCGCCTTGTTAGGCATGGACGTGCGCATCTGTGCGCCTGAGAGCCTGTGGCCCGATGCCGAGTTGCGCGCCACTGCGACCAAGATCGCCGAGGACACCGGCGCCCGCATTCTGATCACCGGAGACATCGATAGTGCGGTGCGCGGCGCGGACTACCTCTACACCGACGTTTGGGTATCGATGGGTGAGCCGGCCGACACATGGCCGGAGCGAATCAAACTCCTAACGCCGTACCAGGTGAATGCGGCGGTTCTCAAAGCCACCGGAAATCGAAACGTGCGTTTTATGCACTGCCTTCCGGCAATGCATAACCGCGAAACCGGCATAGGAGAGAAGCGGTTCGATCAATTGGGCATCAGCGAACTCGAAGTCACCGAGGATGTCTTCGAATCAAGCGCCTCCATCGTGTTCGACCAAGCCGAGAATCGTATGCACACCATCAAAGCCGTCATGGTCGCCACCCTTGGCCACTAAGCCATGAGACGAATCGTTGTGGGCCTTGGTGGCAACGCGTTGCTGCGGCGTGGCGAGTCGCCCGATGTATCCGTGCAGCTTGGACATATTCGAGATGCGGCACCCGGGTTGGCCCAGGTGGCCAACGATTTTCAATTGGTCATGGTGCACGGGAACGGCCCCCAGGTTGGCATGCTGGCGATGGAACGCGAGAGCGATGTCAGTCTTACGAGGACCTACCCGCTCGATGTTCTGGTCGCCGAAACAGGCGGCTTCATCGGCTACTGGCTGCAACAAGCCATCGGCAACGCGGGCTTGCGAGACCGGATCGCAACGATCATCACCCAAACCGTCGTCGACGCCGACGATTCGGCCTTCGCTACTCCGACCAAGCTCATTGGTCGGGTCTACAGCGAAACAGAAGCAAAGGAGTTGGCGTCAGCTCGCGGGTGGACCGTGGCCGCCGACGGCGACAAGTGGCGCCGCGTAGTGGCGAGCCCGGCCCCGGCCCGGGTGGTGGAAACATCCATCGTTGAGGACCTCCTTGAACTCGGTGTGACGGTTATCTGTGCCGGTGGGGCCGGTAGTGCGGTCGTGGAAGAGAACGGCTTGCTGCGCGGTGTGGACGCCGTTGTTGATAAAGATCATGTCGCCGCTCTGTTGGCTGTTGCCTTGCATGCCGATCTGCTGGTTTTGCTTACCGACGTTGCGGCCGTGATGGTTGACTTCGGCACCCCGGCTGCGCGTCCCCTCGGGCCGACCACAGTGGATGCGATGGAGTCAGAAGACTTCGCTGCGGGGTCAATGGGCCCCAAGGTTTCCGCCGCCTGCTTCTTTGCCAAGACGAGCGGAAAGACAGCGGCGATCGGATCCCTCGATGACATGGCCGCAGTGATCGCCGGAACCGCAGGCACCCAGATCGCCAGGCGGTGACGCCGCCTGGCGAGAAGGTAACGACCACGCCGATCGGTTCCGCCGAAACGCTGCTGCCCTAAGAAGGTTTTCTAGGTGCGTCATTCTTCGTCGAAGGTTGTCGTTATGTGCTCTTCGACGCGCCGTTCTTCTTGCTTGGCCATGACTTTGAGCAAGGCGATGTCTGCGGTGGTGAGGGGTGGCTGCACGAGGGACCGGGGCCAGAGCGGCTGTACTCGAACAACGGCGACTTCCAATGAATACAGAATGATCTGTGTCCCGAAGAGGAGTAATCCGATGAGTCCGTGGCAGCGCCGAACAGACCGAGCATGCCAGCGGTACGAGCATTGTGGATGACCGAACCGGGTGCCGCGTGTCTGCGGGGCGGGGCCTGCATCGTTGGGCGACGAGGAGGGACTCATCGAGGGGGTGTCGGCGTGCGTCTACGCGTCGCCATGCCACTCGGAGCGCCGTGGCGCGAGAAGCGGGCGGCCCGTCTCCGGACCCGGTGCTCATGACGTTCGACGGCAGATCGCTGGAGTTCAGTCGGCGATTCACCGGCGCGGTAGAACCAGGACTTCGCCTTTTCGATAAGAACCAGATACGCACCAATCATCGCCAGCAAAATGAAGAAGAAGGCGATCGGTAGGCCGGCGAAGCCGAGCATATGTGCCGCCGGACTGAACGCAATCGCCAACCCTATGGCTGCGGAGATGATCGGCGTGATGATCATCGGTGGGCTTGGTCGACTGCGAAAGAACGGAATACGTCGGGTCCTAATCAGGAATATTACGAGAGTTTGGGTAACGATTGATTCGACAAACCAACCCGTCCGGAACTCACTTTTACCCGCATGAAGGACATGGATCATCACAATGAATGTGGCAATGTCGAACACCGAACTGATCGGCCCAAACACGAGCATGAACCGTCGAACGAACGCAATGTCCCACCCGGCCGGACGGGCCAGGACCTCCGGGTCAACGCGATCGGTGGGGATGGCTAGTTGCCCCACGTCGTAGAGCAGACCGTTGAGCAGGATCTGCGAGGGCAACATGGGTAGAAACTTGAGAAACAATGACGCCCCGGCGGCACTGAACATGTTGCCGAAATTCGACGACGTGGCCATCAGCACGTACTTGAGGGTGTTGGCGAAGATGCGTCGACCTTCAGTCACGCCGGTAGCCAGCACACCAAGGTCCTTGTCGAGCAGCACGATGTCGGCCGCATCCTTGGCGACATCGGTTGCCGAATGCACGGAGATGCCGACGTCGGCGGTGTGGAGGGCGACTGCGTCGTTGACCCCGTCACCCATGAACGCCACATCGGCGCCGTCACGGCGGGCGATCTTCACGATGCGGGCCTTCTGATTGGGACCCACACGGGCGAACACCGTGGTGGCCGGAATAGCTGCGGCGAGTTTGTCGTCGTCGAACTTCTCCATCTCGTCGCCGGTCAATACTCCGCCGACGTCCATGCCGATGTCATGACAAACCTTGACGGCCACGGCGCCGTTGTCTCCGGTGATGATCTTGACCGAGATGCCGAGGGCGTTCAACTGCCGGATCGCCGCGCCGGCGTCTTGCTTGGGGCGGTCAATGAACGTGGCAAACCCGGCGAAGTGCAGCGAGTGCTCGTCGTCGGGAACGGGGTCTCGTTGGTCATGTTCGGCCTTCATCGATCGGGTGGCGATGGCGATCGTCCGCGCCCCGTCAGCGAAAAGCCCGGCGAGCGTTTCGGCCGCTGACGCCGGCACATCCACGCATCGAGAGAGCACGACCTCGGGGGCCCCCTTGGTGATGAACAGCGGCGTTGAATTAGCAGCAGCCGAGACGACGATCACCGAGGCCAGCTGCCGATCATGATCGAAGGGGAGCGAACCGAGCCGGCGGTAAGAGGTCGGTCCATCGGCGCTGGCCAACACCACTGCGGCGTTCGGCGCGAGATACATTGCCTGATCGAGAGCATTTCCGCCGACCGGACCGTCGGGAGTCATGGCGGCTTCGTTGCAAAGTAAACCGAGCAGGAACACTTCGGGACAGTCCGCGGCCTCGGCGTTAATCGAGCGGTCAAAGGTGATCACTCCTTCGGTCAGCGTGCCGGTCTTGTCCGTGAACAACAGTGCAATGTTGCCGAGGTCTTCGATGGTGACCAGACGTTTGACGAGCACATGGCTTTTGGCGAGATGTCGTGAGCCGGTGGCGAGGCTCACGCTGACGATCGCCGGCAGGAGCTGCGGCGTAATCCCGATGGCGATCGCCAGGGAAAACAACAAGGCTTCAAGCAACGAACGCGACAACACGATATTGATCACAAAAATCGAGATCGTTAACGCCGCCGCAACGGCGACAAGCAACCTCGAGAAACTTTTCAGCCCGACCTGAAACGCCGTGATCGGTGATCGCTCACTCAGCCCGGCGGCAATCTTGCCGAACGCCGTGTTGGCGCCGGTGGCGACCACGACACCGGTTGCTGTGCCCTGATGGACGACGGTGCCCATGAACGCGCACGTTGCCATCTCAGTGTTCGAACTGGCGGAGCCCACGGCAGTGACGAATTTCGCCACCGTCGCGGACTCGCCGGTGAGCACGGCCTCGTCGCACTCGAACCGGGCGACCTCGACGAGTCGAAGATCGGCGGGAACAATGGCGCCGACCGACATCTCGACGACGTCACCCGGAACAAGGTCGGCAACGTTGACTGTTCCCCGCACGCCGTTGCGCCAGGCCACGGTCTGATGGTGGATGCTGGAATGCAACGCCACTGCTGCTCGCTCGGCGCGGTATTCGTTGGTGAAGCCGAGGCCCACGCTGAGCGCCAGAATCAACCCAATTAGGATTGCGTCGGTCGGGGCACCCGTTGCGCCAGAGACGATGGCGGCGCCGGCGAGGAGGATCAGAAGCGGATTGCGGAGCTGTCGAAACAGCACGGCGATGATCGTGACGCGGTGCTTGGCCAACACGTTGTGGCCGCACACCGTCAATCGATGCGCCGCCTCGTCCGACGTCAGACCAGCGCGCGTCGAACCCAACGCAACGAACACCTGCTCGATCGTCTGCGACGCAGCGCCAGCCAGCGTGACCGTGTCCGCAGCTATGACGTCTCCTTCGCTGGCGAAGACACTTGTTTCAGGGTGCTTGCAGTGTTCGGCGGTTGAACGTCTCTATGCAGAGAATTCCGTAAAGGAAGAATCCGACGGCGATGATCGCCACGACCACCCGTCCCCATGTGTCGCTCGTCAGTCGGTGGAGAGCTCCGTCGAGCCCGGTGGCTTCCTGCGCGTTGACGTGGATGGCGGCCCGCAGAAGGAAAAAGCCGATGAGTCCGATGGCGATGCCGCGCCCGATCTCGCCGATCATGCCGAGTCGCTTTGTTAGCGTTCGCCGGGCCGTGGACATTCCGGCCAGGTTGAGCTCGTTGGTCACGTCGCCACGGAGCCCTTTCACCGTTCGGTACAGACCGGCACCGATGGCAATCGCTCCCGCCGCACCGAGCACGAAGCGTCCTGCGGTGGATCCGAGCAGTCGGCCGCTGATATCGGTGACCTTCTGGTTCCCATCGGCGTTCTGGGTCGGACGGCGAGCGAGCGAAACCGCGGTGAAACTGAATGTTGCGTAGATGACGGCGCTGACGAGGTAGCCGATCCGCATGGCCAGCGCCTCGGCGCTCATGCTCCCGGGGAGCACCGCAGTGACGACGCGCCAGGCGGCATAGAACACCAGCCCTACGGCAAGCACAACCAGGAGCAGCCGTCCGCCGGCCAGGCTGGCCACTTCCTTGATCGCACCGGTCGGACTGGCCTCCTCCGTGGGTCCATTAACCAGTTTCGAACCGTACGAACGTCCGACCACAATCAAGGCCAACCCGCCGGCGAGCAGATACACGAGACCCTTCACGAACCATCCGGCTCGGCCGAGGCCAACGAGCAGCGGGTGGTCGCGGGAAAACGCAGCAGCGCTGGTTCGACCGGCACCGGAGACTAATGGCATAGACACCGATGCCCTGGTCCGACGCCATCGAAACATGCGGCGGACGATCCGGGTTCACAAGAGGAAGCACCGCATCGTCGCTATAGGATTCCACCGTGACGGAGATCGTTGTCGGACCCATGCTGCGCCACGTCACCGAGCGCTCGGCGACGATCTTCGTCGAGACCGATCGACCGGCGAGGATCGAGATCCTTGGCGCCGTCGCATCGACGTTCGAGGTCGCCGCCCATCACTACGCCCTGGTCATCATCGAGGGTCTCACGCCGGGCACGACCACCGAGTACACGGTCCAGGTAGACGGTTCGAGATGCTGGCCACCGGCAATCAGTGTGATGCCCCCAAGTGTGATTCGGACCCTTGGACAGCGCGGTCCGCTGCGGTTGCTGTTCGGTTCGTGTCGAGCCGCGGCCCCGCACGAGGAACCTTGGACCAGGTCGCCGACCGAGGACCCGAAAGGTAAGGGCGTCGACTCGCTGCGGGCCCACGGCCTTCGCATGCTTAAACAGGATCCGGAGGAATGGCCGCAACTCCTGCTGCTCCTCGGTGACCAGGTCTACGCCGATGAGCCGTCGCCCGGAACGATGGAGCGTATGCGCGATCGATCACCTGATGACACCACACCGCCCGAGATGGTGGGCGGGTTCGAGGAGTACACGTGGCTCTACCAGGAAGCGTGGCAACCCGACGTGGAACGCTGGGTGTTGTCAGTGGTGCCGAGCGCCATGATCTTCGACGATCACGACATGATCGACGACTGGAACATCTCGGAGTCGTGGGTACGCAAAACGAGGGCGCTGCCGTGGTGGAACGACCACATCATCGGCGGGCTGATCTCCTACTGGATCTACCAGCACCTCGGGAACCTGTCACCGGAGGAGATCCGGGCCGAGGGCATGCTCGATCGCCTTCAGCGCGGCGGTGACGGCCTCCCCTACCTGCGCGAGTGGGCGCAGGAGTCTGAACGCCTCACCCCCATTGAGGGCGGCTACCGATTCAGCTACGCCCGCCAACTGGACCGAACCCGGCTCGTCGTCATCGACTGCCGCAACGGTCGCAACCTCGAACCCGAACGGGCGATGATCGGCGCGGAAGAATGGGCTTGGGTCGAGGAGCAGGCGAGGGTGGAGGCCGACCACCTTCTGCTCGGCACGTCGCTGCCGGTGATGGTGCCCGGTGGTCTGCACGGCTTCCAGGAATGGAACGCGGCCCTCTGCGACGGGCGATGGGGATCGCTGATTGGCCATGGCTCCGAGTGGCTTCGCCGTGCTCTCGATCTCGAAGACTGGCCGGCATTTGAGCCCTCCCTCCGCCGGCTTCTAACGATGATCGACGACATCCGCACCGGACCGCAGAGCCCGGCCACCATTTCGATCCTCTCAGGTGATATCCACTTCAGCTTCGTCGCGGCGGCCTCCTTCGACGACGCACCGGTCCACGACTTGGCCACCGAGCGTGCCGCCAGCCGGGTGTACCAGATCGTCAGCTCACCGATCCGGAACTCGCTCGCTCGCCGGCACCGACGGGTGATGCGCTTCGCCGTCAGCCGGGTCGGCAGAGGGATTGGTGGCCTCATGACTCGCAGCATCGGTGCCAAGAGACAGCGGGCGTCGTGGACCATCACCCAAGGGCCGGAGTTCGCCAACGAGATGGGTCTGCTCACCATCCAAGGACGGGAAATGCACGTGGTGATTGAGCGGGCAAGAACCGACAATGACGGTAACCACATCCTTGAAATGGTCATAGACACCGCCCTCTAAGCCCTCTAAGCCCTCTAAGCCCTCACCGCCCTCTGAGCCCTCTGAGCCCTCTAAGCCCGGTACACCGGTATCGGTTGCGTCGCTTACGGTCGGCGTCACCGATCGATCGGGGCGACGTCGATCGGTGGTTGCGGGACACAGACAATCAGTGCGCCGGGTCGTACGCGTACTTTCAAATCGCGTGTCATGGTCCGTGCTCCGCCGTCGAGTTCGTAGCGGAGCTTGTCGGCGAAGTGAACGTCGATCTTGTGGGCCTTGGTCGACTGGACAAGCGGTGACTTATCGACGTCTCCATGTCCGACCACGCGGCCGAGAACCCGCAGCCATTGCAAGCGGCCCTCGGCACTTATCACCCCGACGTCGAGGAGCCCGTCGGTCGGGGAAGCCGTCTCGAACACCCGTAGCCCGCCGATGACGGTGCCGACATTGCCGATGAGAACGCAGCTAGCCGGGCCATCAAACCACGGTTCTCCGTCGACTCGGATCTTCACCTTGGTGCGTTTCGCCGCCATTGCCTTGACGCTCCCCCGCACGTAAGCAACCCGCCCGAGTCGTTCCTTGGTGGCGCCGTCAACATCGGCGATCATGGCACCGTCGAAGCCCGCGCCGGCCATCACGGCAAACGTCTCGCCGTTCATCGTTCCGACGTCGATGGGATGACGAACGCCGTGCAGCGCAATCTTCACGGCCTCGCCAATGTCTGTCGGGATCCCCAGGTTCGTCGCCAGCAGATTGGCCGTCCCGGCCGGGAGGATGGCCATCGGCACGTTCGACCCGGCGGCCACGCTGGCGCACTGCTGGACCATCCCATCGCCGCCCCACACGATCAGAAGCTCGGCCCCCGCGTCGATAGCGGCGCGGACGCGCTTCGGGGCCTTTCGGCTCTTGTCCACCTCCGACCACAGGGGTTCGCGCACCCCGAATTCGCCGAGCACGGTCCGAAGCTCATTCAGACCCCCGCCCAGGACCTTGTCCGTATGAGCGATCACCGCGATGCGCGCCATGACCGGTTGGTCGTGCACCACCTTTGACTCTTTCATGAGGAAACTCCTGTTGTTGAATGTCTGAAGGGCTCATCAACACAACTCGTGGTCCGCAGTGCGAGTACGAACCCGCCGAGCACGGCAATACCCACGACCGCACCGGCGGCCACATCGAGCGGGTGATGCATGCCTCGGTACATCCGTGCCCATCCGACGGAAATGGCGGCAACAACGGTCCACAACAGCGCCATCGCCTGCAGGAATGCCGGTACGGCGAAGCGGTGGAGCATCACCGCGATGAACCCGTACAGCACGATCGTTGCGGCGATGTGGCCTGAAGGGAAGCTGCCGGTGCTCGGCACCGATCCCAAATGCGCCACGGTGGGTCGTTTTCGCCCGACCGCATACGAGATCGTCAGAAACGTCCCGAGTTCGACCGCCAGGATCATGGCCAGAACGAACATCTCACGCCAGTGCCGCCGCACTCCAAGGAAGATTGCGACGACGACGCCGACGGCCACAATCGATGGCGCATCGCCCGACTTCGACCAGAACGCAGACAACGTCGTAAGACGCGAAGTCCGATGATTGGCAAACCACCGCACCACACCCTCATCCCAATGAACGAGCCCCGAACCGCCAAGCGGGTGAACGATGAGAAGGCCGACACCGATAAGAAGAATGCTCGTGACGACATACATGATCACGACCCGAGCGGCGAAGTCGTTCCATCGCCAATCCGACGACGCACGGTCAACCTCGTATGAGGACGCTGAGGGCGATTCGGCGTGGGAGTGCGGCGACGGACGTGCGGCCGGCGAGCTGGTCATGGTCGTTGTTTACCCGCCGTCTTTCGAGGGTAAACATCAGTCGTGGGCCCCTTGCTCGTTGTTCCTCTGGTCGCCATACCGCCTGCGGCGGCGGTCTTGCTCGCCATTCGTCGATGGCCGCACCGCGACCCGGCAGCGCCTCACGTCACTTCGGCCACCGTCGTCGACGAAATGGTTCGACACCCGCGTTTGCGGTCGATGTTGCGGTCCCGCCTTGACCCGGCCACCGAAACCGGGCTGCTCCTCAGCGCGGCAGTCGGCATCGTCGTCGTCTCGGCGTCTACGTTCGGCGTCATCCTCGAAATGGTCCGCACCAACCGGGGCCTTGCCGCCTTCGATCTGCGTTTCGCCACATGGGGAGCAAACCACGCCACACCGTGGTCGACGAGCGGACTCAAGCTCATCAGCCTGCTCGGCGGCTACCCCACCGTTGCCGCACTATCCCTCGTCGTCGCCGCAATCGAGTTCCATCGCAAACTCCGCCGTTCGGTCGTCCCGATGCTCGTCCTCGTCGTGGGCGGACAATTCGCCGTAACCAATCTCATCAAGTTCACGGTCGATCGGGCCCGCCCAAACATCGCGCAACTGACTGGCTTCGCCGGGACCTCGTTCCCGTCGGGCCACGCCGCCGCGTCAGCCGCGTCCTACGCAGTCTTCGCACTCATACTGGGCCGGCGGCGTTCGACGAACACCAAGGCCGTTCTCGGCGGCGCCGCAACCGGAATTGCCGTTGCCGTGGCCAGCACCCGGGTCCTCCTCGGGGTGCACTGGCTGACGGACGTCGTAGCGGGCCTCTTCCTCGGGTGGGCGTGGTTCGCGTTGCTCTCGGTCGCCTTCGGGGGACGGGTGATGCGTTTCGGTGCCCCCGTCGAACAAGCCGAGAACATCGCCCGAAGCAAACTCGTCGACGTCTGAATCATCACATGGCAACTGTTGTCCGCCGGTTCATCGGGCGGACATGGACGGTTGGCTTGGGCGCCGGGAGCACTGCGTAGGTTGTGAGCGACGACCATGTGGTCAAGGACGGGGTGGCAATGCAGTCGAAGGCGAGCAGACGGTCGGGCCCGACCAATAGGGAAGGGGCATTGCTCGAATCTCTCGAAGAGCTCCGGGCGAACTGCGTCGCAGCCGAAACCGAGTTCGCCCGCCTCCTCGCCAAGGTCCGCCCGAGTCGAGCCGAGAGCGCCCGGAACCTCGTGCACTACGTGGCCCTTCGACGCCATGACCTGCGCGCCGTGCAGGAGGAGCTCGCGAGCCTTGGGCTTTCATCGCTCGGGCGCTGCGAGGCCCACGTACTGGCGTCGCTCGATGCCGTGCTGGACGTGCTGCGTCGCCTGGAGGGACTGGCCGGAACAGGAGACACCCGGCCTTTCGCTGGACATGCGCCTCGGCTCGAGGACAACGCTGATCTGTTGCTCGGTTCGCTCGCTGCCGGCCGGGTCACGCGGGTCATGGTGACGTTGCCGGCCAAGGCCGCTACCGACAAGACGCTCGCCGGTGAGCTCGTTGGCGCGGGCATGGACGTGGCACGCATCAACTGCGCCCACGACAGTGCCGCCGACTGGAAGGCGATGGCTGAGCACGTTCGCGCAGCAGCGGTCGCGACCGGTCATCCGTGCCTCGTTGCGATGGATCTCGCCGGGCCCAAGTTGCGAACGGGCGTGTTGCCGCCAGGGGCGGCGGTGCTTCGGGTCGCACCCCGCCGCGACTCCCGGGGTGTCGTGCTGGCACCGGCACTTGTGTGGCTTCACCCACCGGTCTCACCCGGGGTGTCCCCATCGATCGATGCCGTCGCCATCCCGGTTGACGACGAGGCGTGGCTGGCGTCGTGCCGCGTCAACCACACGATCCACCTGCTCGATGCGCGAGATGCAAAGCGCCGGATCCGGGTGCTTCACGTCGACAAACAGGGGGTACTCGCCGAAGTGATGAAGACGACGTACTTCGAGAGCGGCGTGACCTTGAATCTGAACGGCCCCGGCAAGCCGCGCAAAGCCCTCGTCGGTCTCCTGCCGACCCAAGACCCCTTCGTCACCCTGGCCGTCGGCGACGCGCTCGTGCTCACCCGCAAGCCGGACGAGCCGTGGATCCCCCGAGGTAGATCGGCGCGGGTCTCCTGCACCCTGCCGGAGGTCTTCGACCACGCCGAAATCGGACACCACGTGTGGTTCGACGACGGCAAGATCGGCGCGATCATCGAGTCGCGCAGCGACGCGGAACTCGGCTTGCGGATCATCGACGCCCGACCTGGCGGCGTGCGCCTTCGCGGTGGCAAAGGCATCAATCTGCCCGATACCAACCTCGCCATCCCGTCGATGACGGTCCAGGACGAGGCCGACCTCAAGGTCGCGGTTC
>JAYVSS010000229.1:0-22406 GCA_043775075.1 Acidimicrobiia bacterium | reverse complement strand
TCGGTCGCCAGGAAGAGCACAGCGCGAGCAATGTCGGCGGGAGTTCCGAGGCGACCGAGGGGGATGTTCTTCGACCGCGATTTCATCATGGGACCCATGAGCCCGGTGGTCGATGAATTGACCGGCCACAGTGGCGGAAGTTCGCCCGAGTGGATCTTTTGCAGGGTCGGAACGGGGATGTTGCCGGGCGAGACGGCGTTGACCCTGATGTTGTGGGGCGCGAGATCGACGGCCAGGCTGCGGCTGAATTGGATCGCCCCGCCTTTAGCCGTGTCGTACCCGGTACCGAGGCAGGGAAGGGTGCCATCGACCGAGGCGATGTTGATGATGGACCCGCCGCGGCCCTGCTCGACCATCAGTGCCGCCGCCGGCTTCGAGCAGTTGAACAGGCTGACGAGGTTTACGTCGATGGAGCGATGCCACGACTCATACGACTGGTCGAGAATGCTGCCTGCCTCGCGATAGGACCCGGCGTTGTTCACCAGCACGTCGAGGCCGCCATGTTCGCCCATAGTCGCCACCAGGGCGGCACATTCGTCGGCGTCGGTAACGTCGAGCCGGGTGGCCGTCGCCCGCCCTCCACCGATTTCGGTCGCGACCCGTTTGGCGCCGTCGACATCGATGTCGCCGATCCATACGTGGGCGCCAGCGTCAGCCAGTACGCGGACGATGCCTTCGCCGATGCCGGTCGCTCCGCCGGTCACGAGCGCGATTTTGCCGTCGAGCGAGAGCAAATCTCCGATGTGGGACTCCATGACCAAAAACTAACCGTTGAGTTAGTATCGGGCCCAAATCGGATCGGCGCGTCGTCGATCGTGCAATGAACGGAGTGCCGGATGGGTCTTCTCGATGGACAGGTTGCCTGCATTACCGGCGGCACGCGGGGTATCGGCCGAGCGATCGCCGAGGCGTTCGTGCGGGAAGGGGCGAAGGTCGTGATCAACGGAAGGAGCGCCGAAAAAGGCGCCCGGGCCTTGGCGGAAATGAATGCCGGAGACTCGGTGCACTTCATTGCTGCAGACGTGAAGACACGTCAGGCATGTGACGACTTAATTGACGCCACCGTCGCTCACTACGGGCGCCTTGATATCCTCGTGGCCAACGCCGGCGGTTCCACCGACGCCGCACCGGTGGCGTCGATGACAGACGAAGCAATGGCCGACGCGATGACGTGGTGTTTCTGGCACACGTTTTGGACGATGCGCAAAGCGATCAACGTGATGACGCCGCAGGGGTCCGGTCGGATCATGGCGATCTCGTCGCTTGAAGGCAAGGTCGGCAAGCCGGCGATTTCGCACTACGTGGCGGCTAAACATGCCATCAATGGTCTGGTAAAGACCGCGTCGAAAGAAGTAGGCACGCTTGGTATCACGATCAACGCGTTGTGCCCCGGGGCGATCGAGACTGATGTGATGAAGACCGAGGGGCCGGGTGCGGCGGAGGCGATGGGCATGACCTATCAAGGACTGCTCGATTGGTTCGCATCGGAGGCGGCGATCAAACGCCTGAACGAAGTGGAAGACGTGGCCCACGTGGCGGTCCTTCTTGCCTCGACCGCCGGTGCGGGAATCACCGGCTCGTTGATCTCCATCGACGGCGGCACCTCGCCGTACTGATCCTCGTCATCAATCAGCGCGCATACGAAAATCTCTGAGGCAAAGGAACCGCAATGGGAAAACTCGATGGAAAAGTGGCATGCATTACTGGAGGCACCCGCAGCATCGGACGGGCCATCGCCGAGGCCTTCCTGGCCGAGGGAGCACGGGTCGTCGTCAACGGACGCAATGAGGCCAAGGGCCAACAGGCGGTGGCCGAAATGGGGGGCGGAAGCAACGTCGTGTTCTTCGGCGGGGATGCATCGGAGCAGGCGACGGTGGAAGGTCTGATCGACTTCACGATCGCTCACTTCGGTCAGCTCGACATTGCTTGCTTGAACTCGGGTGGGGTGGCGATGACCGCACCGGTGGCGCAGATGACCGACGAAGAATGGGCACTGGAGATCGACTGGAACCTGAACCACGTGTTCTGGGGAATGCGACGATCGCTGCAACACATGATTCCCCGGCAGTCCGGGCGCATCATCGTGACGTCGTCGGTTGAAGGCAAGCTCGGAAAGCCGGGGCTTCCTGGATACGTGGCCACGAAGCACGCAGTCAACGGACTCGTCAAGGCCGCGGCCCAGGAAGTAGGCACGCTTGGTATCACGGTCAACGCCATTTTGCCCGGCATCATCGAGACCGACATTGTTCGCACCACCGGGCCCGATAGCGCTATCGCCATGGGCCTGGCCGGATACGACGAACTCATCGGAATGTTTACCGCCGAGTCGGCAATTAAGCGTCCAAACCGAGTTGAAGAAGTAGCCGCGGTAGCGGTATTGCTGGCCTCCGACGCTGCTCGCAACATGACCGGATGCCTGTTCCCGGTCGACGGCGGGACTATGCCGTACTGAACCCGTCGGCACCCATGTCTTCCCGAGACAGCCTGGTGTTGGGACCACCGGTACAAATCGCCTACGCCGTGCGAGATCTCGACACGGCGGTTCATTCGTGGGTGTCGTCGCACGGGGCGGGCCCGTTCTTCGTATCCGAACACATTGCGGTGAGCGACGTTCGCTATCGGGGCGCGCCCGCGTCGTTCGATCACTCGTCGGCCTACGGTCAGTGGGGCGATGTGATGGTGGAGCTCGTCGTCGATCACACCGTGGGCCCGTCGCCGGTGGCTGACGTGGTTGGCCCGGGGGGCATAGGACTGCACCATGTGGCTCATTTCGTGGACGATCTTCCGACCGCGCAAGCGGCCCTCGTGGATCGTGGTTGGCCCGAGGCGTTGTGGGCGAGTACGGCGTCGGGCCTGGCGTTCGCCTTTCACGACGCCACGTCCGAGCTCGGCCACATGATCGAGCTGTACGAGGGTGTGCCCGGTCTGCGGGCGTTCTACCGCCGGGTCCGGGAGGCCTCGCTCGGCTGGACAGGTGCCGATCCCATCCGTCGGCCGTAATCATGTCGGTCCTTCGGTCTCACCCGCTGTGTCGGGTCGAGAAATTGATCGGCCGATTAGTTCCTTAGTACCCTTAGGGAGATGGGACTGCACGACGGACGCGTAGTGGTTGTTACCGGGGCTGGTTCGGGTATCGGTCGGGCCACGGCGGAGCGCGTCGTGGCCGAAGGCGGATCGGTCGTTGCCGTCGATCTCAACGATGCCGCGCTGGCCTGGACCGCCACCCACCCGGTCGCCTCGCGCTTTGCCCGTCTCGTCGGTGATGTTGCTACCGAAGCTTCGAATGCCGCGGCCGTTGCGCTCGCGCTCACAACGTTTGGTCGCCTTGACGCCTCCGTGCTCAACGCCGGAATCGCCATGTCCGGTGACCTGCTCACGATGCCCATGGAAGAAGTGGATCGGGTGCTGGCCATCAACGTAAAGTCAGTGGTGCTCGGACTACGGGCCGGGGTTCCGGCGATGAGCGCCGGTGGATCGTTTGCCGTGACGGCGTCGACCTCAGGGCTCGCGGGCGATCCGAACATGTGGCCGTACAACACGTCGAAGGGCGCCGTCGTCAATTTGGTGCGTGCCGCTGCGCTGGACCTCGGTCCGCGCGGAATCCGGGTCAACGCCGTCTGCCCAGGTCCCACAGAAACCGGTATGACCGACCGGATCAAGGGAGTCCCTGAGATCTACGAGGGACTGCGCCGGCGAACCGCCCTGCAGCGTTGGGGTCGAGCCGATGAGATCGCTGCGGTGTTGAGTTTCCTGGTGTCCAACGACGCCAGTTTCGTCACTGGCGCGGCGATCCCGGTGGACGGTGGCATTACCGCCAACACCGGACAGTTCCTGCCTTCCGAACGAACGTATTGAAAGACCTCTCAACCCGCAACGCGAGGAGCATCATGGCCGAGCATCCCGAAAATTATGAAGACGTGACCGTTTACGGACTCGACGACTCCGACGAGCAGGCGTTACTAGTCGCGCACAACGAATGCACCTTCATCTGGGCCAACAAAGAAGGGTGGCCGGTGGGCGTGATCATGTCCTACGTGTACCGCAAAGGAAAGTTCTGGCTCACGGCGTCGGGACAGCGAGCGCGTATTCCCGCCGTTCGACGCGACGGACGGGTTTCGATCGTGGTCACCTCCACGGGCTCGCCCCTCCCGAAGAATAAGACCGTTACCTGGAAAGGTATGTGCACGGTCCATGATGCGAGCGAACTGGAAAACACGGCATTGAAAGAGTGGTTCTATCCCGAACTTGCCGCCGCCCTTCGACCGGACAGCGAAGAAGCGCAGAAGTACTTCGTGAAGTTCCTCGATTCTCCAAGACGGGTCATCCTCGAGGTTGATCCCACCCAACGAATCGGCTACGACGGAACGAAAATGGGTAAGGCCACGGCCGCATGGATTAAGGCGGAAGCAGCGAAAGATTTGGTCGCGGGATCATGAGCCGCGCTCAGTTGGTCGCCATGGCGGAGCGCAATCTGGCGTTGGCCCAAACCGGGGAGAACCAACTCGTTGACAACATCGTGTCGGTCCCAGCGAGCAATTACTTCGACCCCAATCGCTGGACGGCAGAGATGTCGCAGGTGTTCAAGCGGGTGCCGCTCACGCTGGCCTTTACCTCTGAGCTGCCCGACCCCGGTGACTACAAGGCGATGGATGTGGCCGGTGTCCCCGTCCTGATATCGCGTGGCGCCGATGGGGCGGTGCGGGCATTCGTGAATTCGTGTAGTCATCGCGGTGCCGTGCTGGTGACCGAAGGGCGGGGTTCGGCCCGCCGCTTCACCTGCCCGTATCACGCCTGGTCCTATGACCAAAAGGGGGAACTCGTTGGCATCCTTGACCGCGAGATGTTTGGTGATCTCGACGTGTCGTGTCACGGTCTCACGCCCCTGGCGGCAGGGGAGCGGGCCGGGTTGATTTTCGTGACCATCGATCCGCAATCAACCGCGCCGATTGATCTTGATACCTTCCTTTGTGGCTACGACGAATTGTTGGCCGAACTCGATCTCGCCAGCTGCCGCGTGGTCGGTCAGCAAGCGATAGCCGGGCCGAATTGGAAGGTGGCCTACGACGGCTACCTCGATCTCTACCACCTCCCGATTTTGCATCGCGATACGTTCGGAACGACGATCTCCAACAAGGCGGTGTACGACGCATGGGGTCCGCATCAACGAGTCAGCTCGCCGGCGCGAAACACCGCTGGCGCCAAGGACAGCCGGCCTGATCTCGGCGACATCCCGATCGATCAGTGGCCGACCGAGCGCCTGACCCTTGGCGTGTGGACGATCTTCCCCCATATCTCCATCGCCTCCTTTGATTCGGACGGTCGGGTGTTCATGGTGTCGCAGTTGTTCCCGGGCGATGACCCGGGTTCCTCAGTCACCGTGCAAACGTTTCTCCACACCCAGCCCGACGCCCCGGGGCAGGCGGAGAAGGTGGCCGAGACGATGGCGTTTCTCCATCACGTCGTGCAGGACGAGGATTACTACACCGGCCTTCGGTTGCAACGCGCCCTCAAGACCGGAGCGAAAGACCACGTGCTCTTCGGCCGCAACGAAGGCGGGGGGCAACGCTTCCATCGTTGGGTCGAGGCCCTCTTGGCCGCCGACGATGCCGACCTCGCCGGAGTGTTCAAGACCAACGCGCCCGGCTGAGGACCCTCCCGAGAGCGGTATTACTACGCTGCATGCGTGTGACACCTGAACTGCCGCGCCCGCAACGTAGTCCGATGACGAACACTTACTCCTTCGCGGTGACAGCTTTCGACAACCCCGCCGTGATCGAACTGCTTACGACGTATCGAAACGAGGTGTCCGAGCGCGAGAACGAAGCCGGCCGATCACTTGATATGTCCATGATGACGGGCACCGCCGCCGACGCCACCGCCGATCAGATGGTGCCACCCAACGGCGTGTTCCTCGGGGTGTTTCGCGACGGGGTCCTGATCGGCTGTGGCGGTGTTCGGGCCACCGGCGACCGAGCCTGTGAAATCAAACGTATGTACGTTGTATCAAACGCGCGTGGTTCTGGCATTGCCCGGGCCCTGCTCGGTCGGTTGGAGGCCGAGGGTGCGGGGCTGGGATGCCGAATGGCGCAACTTGATACCCGCACGGTGTTGACCGAAGCACGAGCGCTCTACCTGTCGGCCGGATACGTTGAGGTTGATCGGTACAACGACAACCCGTTCGCCCAACACTGGTTTGAAAAGCCACTGGATCGTTAAAGGAAGATATGACCCGCTCATTCGCTTCGATCAATGTCGGCATCGTCGGAACCGGTTTTATGGGTGTCGCGCACACGGAAGCGTTGCGTCGGCTCGGGGTCAACGTTGTTGGAGTCGTCGGCTCCACGCCTGAGCGAGCGCGAGCCAAAGCGGAGCGGGCAAACCTGCCGCGAGTGTTCGACGATCTCGATGCCCTTCTCGCCGAGGCGTCGATCGACGCGGTGCACATAACCTCCCCAAACGACGCCCACTGCGAACAGGCCCGGTGCGTGCTTCGCGCCGGGAAGCACGTGATTTGCGAGAAGCCGTTGGCCCTCGACTCGAACGAGACGGCCGAGCTGTGGGCTGAAGCCAGGTCGAGTGGCCTCGTCCACGCCGTGTGCTTCAATCAGCGCTTTTATCCACTGGTGCACGAGGCCCGCGACATTGTGGGTCGAGGGGGCATTGGTGCCGTTCGACTTGTCAGCGGGGGGTACCTACAGGATTGGCTGCTGTACGAAACCGACTGGAACTGGCGGCTTGTGGCCGCCAAAGCCGGAAGCCTCCGAGCGGTGGCCGATATCGGTTCGCACTGGTTCGACAACGTGCAGTTCGTGACCGGCACTCGCATCACCGAAGTGTTCGCCGACCTGCACACCTTCTTGACGAAACGAATCCATCCGATCGGTGAAGTGGAATCGTTCAGTGCCCATGCCGTTGGCGATGTGGAGCGGGTCGAGGAGCAGGTGGAGAGCGACGATGCCGCCGGCATGCTGTTGCGGTTTTCCAATGGCGCCGGCGGAACATGCACGATTTCGCAGGTGTCGGCGGGCCGGAAGAACGCCATGGGATGGGAGATCGATGGCGCCGAGTCCTCGCTGTCGTGGGGGCAAGAATCCCCGGAGGATTTGTGGATTGGCCACCGGGGCCGCGCCAACGAAGTGCTGAAACGCGATCCGGGTTTGATGTCCCCGGCAGCGGCGGCAACGTCGGCCTACCCCGGCGGTCATGTTGAGGGGTACCCCGACACCTTCCGCGCCCTGTTCGCCGCCGTCTACGCCGATATCGCCGCCGGTGCCCCGGAAGCGCAGCCGGCGTATCCGACGTTTGCCGACGGTCATGATGCGGTGCTGGTGTGCGAGGCCGTCGCCCGGAGCGCGCAAACCGGAACCTGGGCCACCGTGGCGCGGTGAGTACTGCAGTGAATACTGCAGTGAATACTGCGGTCAATACTGCAGTGGACGCTTCCGTAGAACGAATCGCCGCCACCACCGTGATGCGAAGGGACCAACTATGAAGCTCGGCCTGCTCACCGCTCCGTTTCCTGACACGCCGCTCACCGAAGTCGCCGATTGGGCGGCGGGCAACGGCTATTCGATGCTTGAGGTGGCCTGCTGGCCTCGGTCGGGTGGCGAAGCACGGCGCTACGCCGGCACTTCGCACATCGACGTGGCCCGCCTCTCCAAAGCGCAGGCCGCCGAACTCGTGGACGACCTCGCCGCCCGCGGCATCGCCGTGTCGGGACTCGGGTACTACCCCAACAATCTGCACCCCGACCCCGAGCATCGCAAAGCCGTCAACAACCATCTGAAAAAGGTCATTCGCGCCGCTGGCTTGATGGGCGTGCCCGTGGTCAATACGTTCATCGGCGCCGACCAGACGAAGAGCCAGAAGGACAACATGGTGCGGGCCCTGAAAGTGTGGGCGCCGCTCATGAAATACGCAGAAGATCAGGGCGTGAAGGTGGCCATCGAGAACTGTCCGATGATCTTTTCGAAGGACGAGTGGCCCGGCGGTCATAACCTCGCGTACTCACCGGCGGCGTGGCGCGAGCTCTTCGACAAATTAGGTCCCAGCCTCGGTCTGAACCTTGACCCGTCGCACTTAGTGTGGCAAATGATCGATATCGAGCGTGTGGTCCGCGAGTTCGGATCGCGCCTGTTCCACGTGCACGGTAAAGACCTGGAGATCGATCGCGAGGGTCTCTACGAGCACGGCATCCTCTCGCTCGGCATGGGTTGGCAGATACCGCGCCTTCCCGGTCTCGGCGAAGTCCCATGGAAGCGATTCATAAGCGCGCTGTATAAAGTGGGGTACGACTACGTGATCTGCGTGGAGCACGAGGACCGCCAGTTTGAGGGGACTGACGAGCTCATCAAGCGGGGCTTCCTGCTCGCCCGTGAGACGCTCGCGCCACTGATTGTCTGACCAGCGTCAGCGCCGACGGCCGAGCCAATCAGCTAGTCGGTTGGCTCGCTCGTCGATGCCATGCCTTGCGGGTTTCGTCGCCGGCTAGGGCCATGACACCGAAGCCCGTCACCATGGCCCAGTCGCCGATGCTTAGGGTCGCGGTGTTGAACAACGACTGGAGTGCGGGCACATAGCTGATCGCGCTGACGATGCATAGGCCGAGCACGCCGGCGGCGACCTGAGGTCGGGAAACCGCGATGTGCGGAGTGGATCTTCCAGAAGAACGCGAACGTCACGCCGACCGACTGAATCATCCCGAGGAAGAGGACTCGTCGAACGACGCCAGCAGAAAAGAGGCGCTCCGTGCGCCGCCGCGGCCGCCGGTCCATCAGCCCGTGCTCGGGCTCCTCGGCACCCAAGGCCAACGCTGGCAGCACGTCCGAACCGAGGTCGATCGCCAGGACCTGCAGCGCTCCCAACGCACGAGAGGATGTCCGCGAGCCGCAATGCGGGAGCGTCATTGACGCCGTCCCCGGTCACCGCCACGATCTCGCCCGCGTCTTTCAGCAGCGATACCAGCCGGAGCTTTTGTTCGGGTTTGACCCGCGAGAAGATCAACTCGTTGTCGGCTTTGGTGGCGGCCACCACAATGGCGCCCTCCGTGGTGTCGCCAGCGATGAGCCAACGCCCGCCGGTGTCGGCAGGAGCGACGACGCGCGCGTCTGAGCACTTCGCACCGATGCGCAGCGCCTCGGCGGCGGTGTCGCAGTCCTGCACATCGCCGACCGGCTCGTATCCGGTGCCCGTCACTGTGTGCGAACGGCCGGACTCCCACACGACCTTTACGGTCATCTCGGCCTTCGTGAGGGTACCCGTCTTGTCGCTGCAGATCACCGTCGTCGATCCGAGCGTCTCGGCGTCGACGAGCTTCTTCAACAGTCCCTGATGCCGGGCCATTCGGCGAACACCGACCGCGAGCGACACCGACAGCGCCGCCGGAAGGCCTTCGGGCACCAGGGCCACCATCACGCCCAACGCGAACACGAACGACTCGACTAACTCGCTCGAGTTCGTGAACGCCCGAAGCCCGAACACCCCCAACCCGAACACGATGGCGACCACGCCCACCCGCCGGGCCATAATCGCTACCTCCCGTTGGACTGGGCTGCGCGTCGGCGTCGTCGCCGCTGCAAGTGAGTAGATCCTTCCGAACTCGGTCGTCGGTCCGGTAGCAAACACGACGGCCCTGGCCGAGCCGCGCACGACGCTCGTGCCCATAAACACGAGGTTGCGGGCGTCGAGCAGCGGCGACGGCGGTCCGGGCTCGCCCGTGCGCGGGACCGGTCGGCTCTCACCCGTCAGCGAGGAGTTGTCAACCGCCAGCTGGTGCGCTTCCACGAGGCGGCTGTCGGCGGGCACGGCGTCACCAGCTCCGAGCACCAGCATGTCGCCCGGGACCAACCCGGTCGTTGGAACGTCGATCGTCTCGCCATCGCGGATCACGTGCGCGACCGTCGGCACCATCGCGGCCCATGCCTCGGCGGTCCGCTCGGCGGAGTACTCCTGCCGCACCGCAGCTTCGGAGCTGGAGAGTCCAAATGGCGACGTCTCGAAGGCGTCGAGCAGCTCGGGCGCGTCCATCGAGGCGAGACGCTCGACCGTCCCGATTGTCCGGCGCCGGGCGAACGGTCATGAGCGCCGACTGCGCGGTGCTCACCTCGCTAGGCGACGCTGCGCACCATTCTTTTTGAGCGGGCGAGGACCCGCCCCGGGTACGTCGGCAATCGACAACTCAGGCTGCGGCTCGTGCTCGTCGTGCGAGGCCGAACTCACCACGACTTTGAGCGCACCGGTATCGGCCGCGTTCGCGAAGACGTCGTAGGCCTCTTCGAATTGGTCGAGGTGGAAATGGTGGGTCACGAGGCCGGCGGGATCGAGCTGGCCGGTCCCGACGAGACGCAACAGCGTCGATGTCGACGTCGCGTCGACGAGACCGGTGGTGATAGTTACATTGCGCGACCAGAGGTCTTCGAGGTGCAGCGTGACCGGCTTGCCGTGGACGCCGATGTTGGCGACGTGTCCGCCGGGTCGCACAAGGGTGGCGGCCAGCTCGAAGGAAGCGGGCACGCCGACCGCCTCGATCGCAACGTCGACCCCGAGATCGTTGGTGAGCGATCGGACGATTTGCAGGGGGTCCTCACGCGAGCTGTTGATCGTGACATCAGCGCCGAACTTCTTCGCCGCATCGAGTCGGCTACCGGCCAGATCGATGGCGATAACCACGGACGGGCTGAACAGGCGGGCGCCGGTGATGCTTGCCAGGCCGATCGGCCCAGCGCCAACGACGGCGACGACGTCACCGGGACGGACCCCGCCATTGAGCACACCGACCTCATAGCCAGTCGGGAGAATGTCCGCCAGCATCAGGATTGCGTCGTCGCTGGCGCCAACCGGAACCGGATAGGTCGAAAGGTCGGCGAAAGGGACGCGGACCTGTTCGGCCTGAGTGCCATTGATGGTGTTGCCGAGGATCCATCCGCCGCCGCCAAGGCACTGTCCGGCGTGCCCCTGACGGCAGTACTCGCAGGTGCCGCACGCGGTGATGCACGAAACCAGAACGCGGTCGCCAATTTTCACTCGTCGGACCGCGGCCCCCACCTCGATAACCGTCCCGACGGCCTCGTGGCCGAGAATCCGACCGCTCGTGACCGTCGGTAGATCGCCCTTCAGAATGTGCAGATCGGTGCCGCATATTGTCGTCGCCTCGACCCGCACGATCGCGTCGGTCGGGTCGATCACGACCGGGTCCGCCACCGTCTCCCAGGCCTTGCGGCCAGGGCCGTGGTATACGAGTGCCCGCATCCGATGCTCACTTTCGGGAACCGCAGGAACGGATCCGTCGCTTGACAGTAGGCCTCGGTCCGGCGCGCCGATAGGGCCGATGGTCCCTAACACAGTGAGTGCTTACGTCTCCTTTGGTGGACTTCTTGGCCCGTCCTGCGCGCACGACCTGGCGGGCACCCGTTTCGTTACTACTGTCGGTGACGGCGACCGGGTAGCGCTCGACGGCCTGGTCAAACGCTACGCGCGCTCTCGGTCGACAACGACTGAGCGATGGTGTCGCCCGCGGTTCCCGGCCCGCACCGATCGTTGTACGACCGGTCTCGGCTTTCGACCGCCACCGTGGCGCAACTCCCGCCGACCGTCCGGCCGCTGCGTTTGACCTGCTGACCGCGTTGTTTTCGGCCGTACCCTCGTCAGTGATGTGGCGAACGGTAGGGATCGGTCGATATCCTCTATCGGTACATCTGCATTGAAGGAGTCGACATGAGTGTCTACTGGACGAACAATTTCGCCCCGGTTGGCGAGGTCACGGCGACAGACCTTCGGGTCGTAGGCGAGCTACCGAAAGAGCTCAACGGCCGATACCTTCGAAACGGGCCCAATCCAATCGGGGAGATCCCCGATCCGCATCACTGGTTTCTCGGTGACGGAATGGTGCACGGCCTCTGCCTGCAGCAGGGGAAGGCAGCCTGGTATCGCAATCGATACGTGGCGTCCTCCCGGACCGCTGAGCTTCTTGGCCGACCGGTTGGCGGTGCCGCCGATTGGAGCGGTTCAGCCAGCGGTCCCAATACGAACGTTGGTGGCTTTTCCGGCAGGACGTGGGCGATGGTGGAGGCCGGCGGCACGCCCGTCGAGTTGACCTACGAGCTTGATTCGATCGGGCGCAATGACTTCTCGGGCACGCTCGACGGCTCCTTTACTGCCCACCCGAAGCTCGACCCGTTCACCGGCGAGATGCACGCCATGACGTACGCGCCACGTCAGTGGTTTGACCACGCCCGTTACGTTGTTGTTGGTACGGACGGTCGAGTTCGCAAGGCCCTCGATATTCCGATGGGCATGTCGATGGTGCACGACATGAGCCTCACACAGCAGTATGCCGTGGTGTTCGATTTTCCGGTCACGTTGGACTTCAACGACGCAATGGCGGGACACCCGTTTCCTTACAAGTGGACCCCGGACTACGGCTCTCGCGTTGGTCTGTTGCCCCGAGAGGGAACCGCCGACTCGATCATCTGGGTCGATGCGCCGATCTGTTACGCATTCCATCCGCTCAATTCCTACGATCGCGCCGATGGGTGCGTCGTCATCGATATCTGCGTGTATTCGAAGCTGTTCGACGCCGATCGCCAAGGCCCGTTCGGTGATTCACTCCCGACGTTGGAGCGCTGGGTTATCGATCCGGTCCGACGCACCACCACGGTCACCGTGGTCGACGACTCGCCGGTGGAATTTCCCCGCCACGCACCGAAGGTTGGCACCGTGGAACACCGTTACGGATACGCGGGAGCGGTCGCCTTGGATTCGTATGGGGCCACGCTCAAGTACGACTTTGTAACTGGTAAGCGTACGGAGTATTCCTACGGTGCGGGTCGCGGAGCAGGTGAGGCCGTGTTTGTGGCCCGCGAGAATTCCACGGCTGAGGACGATGGTTGGCTCATGGCATTCGTTCACGCCAACGATGCATCGGCGGCCAGCTTCGTGGTCCTCGACGCTCAGGACCTCGCCCGCGGCCCAGTCGCTGAGGTTGCCCTGCCCCAGTCGATTCCGTACGGTTTCCACGGTAACTGGGTCAGCGATCGCTCAGTGCCGCCGAACGCTGAATAACGATTCAGTGTCACGTTAACGACTGGCTGTCGCATTGACGACGTCGTTTTAGTGACACTGTGTCGCTAACCCGACAGTGAAATGTTTGCTTCGATCAGAGCCAGATGAGCGGCCCATGCCTTGGCCTCGTCTGAAGCCACCCAGCGCGCTGCATTTCGGACCACGCGACGGAACGATACGTCTGCATAGGTTTGTGGCCCGTCGCCGAATTGGAGGTAGACGATGGGCGACCTGTTTGCGTGCTTGGCCCACCCAACGAGTTGGCTGCCGGTCGGGTGGGTCCAACCGTCGTTGGTGTTTCGTCGGCCGCGAATGGCGGCATCCGCCGAGAAGAACTGAGCCGGGTCGTTCATCGGGAACGGGGTCCGCAGCAACGGCACCACGTCGTCTTCGAACACCGGGTACAGGTACAGCTCATCGGTCAGTTCGAACGAGTCGCCAAGGCCGGCGCAGACCGGGTGGGTGGGGTCGACCACCTCGACCCGATGCCGAACATCGAACCGGTAACCCGAATCGGGGTAGTCAACCCCGCGCAGCGAGCCGGGTTGATAGTGGAACCGTCCACCGACGATCTCGGCGAACTCCGGCCATGACGGCCACGACGCGACGGCGTGGTGAAGGAACACCATGCCTTTGCCTTCGTTAAGCAATGCGCGCATACCTTCCACCATATCTGGCGGTGGCTGTGGGAACTCGGCGGGAGGGTCGGCGCGGGTGAAGGTGATGCCGGGCATGTCGTAGAACACCAGGGCGTCGTAGTCGGCGCACGCTTGCGGATTGAGAAGGGCCTGCGCCGCCGGTTGCTCGGCGTGGGTCCACCGGCGCGGCGCAATGGCGTCGAACACCTCGGCGAATGGCTGGCGTTCGAACGGATGACCGCCGGCGAACACCAGCAGGTGCGGCCCGTCATCAGCGGGAGCCATCGACGCGTCAGTTCAGGCTTCGTCGGCGGGGAAGTGAAACCCCGGAATGCCCTGGCGGGGAATGCCCGGTGGCAAATCGACGATGCCTTTGTACGTGCCTTCGGCGTTGATCGGTCCCGGCTTGTTCCACAATTGCCACGGAACCTGCAACTGGGCGGCGCCGATGACGGTTGAGTAACCACCGTCGACCGGAAGGTTCACGCCGGTGACATAACTCGCCGCGTCGGACGCCAGAAATACGATGGGACCGCTGAGTTCGGCATGCTCACCCATACGGCGCATCGGGGTGCGGCTATCGATCCATGGTCGCGTACCGGTGAGCTCCAAGGCCTCACGGACCATTTCGCTCATGAAATAGCCGGGGCTTATGGCATTGACCCGCACGCCACGGTCGGCCCATTCAGCGGCGAGTTGGCGAGTCAGTCCAATGACTGCGGCCTTCGATGCGTGATACGCCGGATTGGTGAACTCAGTGGCGCCCATGCCGCAGATCGAGGAGATATTGATGATCGAACCACTGCCCCGCTCAAGCATGTGCCGGCCTGCTTCGCGGGCATAGTTCCACACGCCGATGAGGTCAACGTCGACAGCGTGACGGAAATGCTCCGACGACGTCTGCTCGCTGGAGCGTCCCGTCGCTTCACTCACCCCGGCGTTGTTCACCAGTACATCAAGATGACCGTGCTGCGCAACGACATCGGCGACGACGCGTTCCACATCACTGTCGACAGTGACATCACCGGTATGTGTACTTACCTTGCGGCCAGTTGTCGTCCGTAGCTCCTCGGCGACCTGATCGAGGAGCGCGCCCGATCGCGCCGTTAACGCAATATCAGCGCCCGCCGCGGCCAGGGCGTGGGCCCATACGACACCGAGACCGTACGACCCGCCGGTGACGAGGGCGGTCTTGCCAGAGAGGTCGAAGCCGCTCACGTGTGGGCCTGTACGGTGGCCGGAGCGGCCGGCGTGACTCGATGATTGCCAAACACCGGCCCGGCGATCCAATTGCACAATTGGGGATCGGACTCCTCGATCTCGCCGGAGATCCATGAGCCGTTGCGACGGAACAACCCACTGCGACCTTTGTGGGTGACGAGCACATTACCGTTACCGTCCGGTTCGTAGATGGCGCCGGAGAAGGGGTGGGTCAGCCCGTTCACGGCTTGACCTCAGTGCCGATCCACTCACCGAGCTTGGTGTGCAACCAACGGACCTTCGACTCTTGATAGTTGGCGAGTGTCACGCCAGACTTGAACGTGGATTCGAGGCCCTTCTGAACGTTCGGCATGTTGAACAGGTCTTGATCGAATACCTTCCCCAGCATCCCGAGTTCCGTCGCATCCGAGAACACTTCGTCGTCTCGAAGCCAATGCACTTCGGCCGGCGTTGGACGCTCGCCGCGAAACGGCGACAGAAACATGCACTCCATAATTGCGGTGCGGTGATCGCTGCCGTTTGGACGGAAGCGATACACGATGCGATTGAACGCTCCCCACGGATGGAAGTTGGGGAACACGGTGTAGTCGATGCTGTCCATGAGTTCGGCGTCGGACATTTGATCCACGCGATCACCAACGACAGCCCGCCATCGGTGGCGGCCCAGTTCGGCACCGAGCGCTCGCATCGTCTGCCCTTCGCCGAGCTTGACCGGGGTGGCGTCGCCGATGCGGGTGTCGAGCATGGCCCGCAGCATTTCCTCTTGCGTGGGTTCGTTCGGCATTAGCGGGCTCGGCGTTCCACCCGGAGTAATCACCCGCGAGAAGTTTTCCCACACGTCGATTTGCGAGTTCGTATCGCCGAGATACGGCAGGATCTGCGGGTGGGTGCCACTCACGTGGTACGCCTCCGAAAAGGCCTCCTGAGCAACCTTCCAGTTCGCCGGGACGACCTTGGCGATGTGTGCTTCGGTGTAGGCGTTCGTCAGATCCCAAACTGCGAAATGATCGACGAAATCGCCGAGGAACGCTTCCAGGGATTCGCAGTTGGGGTCCATATTGATGAAGACGAATCCGCCCCATGTGCCGACCTTCAGCTCGGGCAGGCCCCACTCCTCATCAACGATGTGGGGGAAATCCCAACGCGCCGGAACATCTTTCAGTGCGCCGTCTATCGTCCAGGCAAAGGCATGGAAGGAGCACCGCAGTTCGCTGCAGTGGCCGTCGTAGTCCTTCAGCCGACGACCGCGATGCAGGCACGCATTCGGGTGGGCCTTGATCGATCCGTCGGAACCACGAATGATGAGGAATGACATTCCGGCAATGTCGTAGATCGTGAAGTCGCCGGGGCGAGGAATGTCCTCCTCCCGACAGGCGAACTGCCAAACCTTTTTCCACAGGTGCTCCACTTCGAGATCGTGGTACTCCTTGGTGGTGTATCGCTCCTTCGGAATGTCGGCGTGCCCGAGATACCTCGGTGCCTCCACCCGAAGCGCATCGGGTACTGGATGGGTATCGGTATCCAGCAGTTGCTGGTAGGTGATTCCGGGCGAACGGGCGGTACCGAGTTCGTTGCTCATGTTCATGGGGTGGTCTCCAAGCCTGGCGAAAGTAAGTACACTGATTAAATGATGTTGATGGCGTCGAGGTTTGCAGCCAGATAGTCGCTGTCCCCTGTCAAGGCACACGAGGACCGCCAGTTACTCCGTTGCGTTCCCCAGCTGACGAAATCGTGAGCAGTTGAGGTGACAGTGCCGACTCCGGCTTCTCGACCTTCGAGCACGGTAACCAGCCCATCGGCGCCGACAGGTTGGACGGTCCATGTTCCGGCGCCGGCACCGGTGAGTTCGAGCACCCAGGGCCGATCGGCGCCCGTGAGTTCGGCCCGGCACATATGCGGCAGACCGGCGATCATCCAGTCGATGCCCGGCCGAACCCGTGCATCGTCGGCGGCCGGAAGCGAACGGGTGAGTGGACCGGCCGGACCGAGCATGTCGTGGCGGAGATGGCAGTAGTGATCGAAGCTGAACACGTCGGACAGGATGTGCATCGGATGCGAACCGAGATCGGCCAACGGGATGACCATCGATGCCATCGGCTCGTCTTGCATTGAAGTAAGCGCGCCTATGAATGAGGGTAGGTACTCGTTGTACTCGGCCATCAACCGGGTGGCCGTCCATGCTTTGCGAGGCGCCACCATGGCTTCGGCTGCTTCTTCTGCCTTCACGTCGGTCGGTGCATCTGCGGTCGGCGGATCGGGATTCACCATCATCTTCATGTTCGAAGTGATATGCGCAAGTACGTCTTGCACACGCCATCCGGCGCATGCGCTGGGCATCGCCCATTCATCATCGGTGAGCGATGTGAGGACCTCAGCGAGGTCGGCATGGTTGGCCTTCAGTCCTTCAATTCCGAGCGCGCTCATGCGGTGGCTCCGGGATCCTTGGCGGTAAAGAAGTCGGCCCGCGGGGTGAACGTGGAGTCGTAAACGGGCTCATCGAGGGTGGTGAGAAACTTACGACTCACTGCTTTGATCGGGCCAAAGTCATTGAACATCTGGCGCATGGCGTGGTAGTTCGGATGAAGGAAGTGAGCCGCCAGCGACGCCTCGTCCAGCCACAGCTCGTAGACTTGGATGCGGTTGGGCTCCACCGGATCAGGTCCGAAGCAGTAGGCCATGCAGCCGGGCTCGTCGTCACGAGTGGCCTTTTGAATAGACAATGACGCCGCCACGCAAGCGTCGCGTTTTGACGGGTCAAGCTCAATATTGGCAACAACAACAATCATCGGATCGGTTCCTGTCCGTATCGGTCCATCGCACTGCCGCCCTGCACGCAGTGATCAATGGTTCGGTGATATTCAGTGGGCTTACATTCTTTGTTGCCGAAGAGATTTTGGCGATACCCCATCGAATGCTTGGTGGCGGCAAGCTCGGCAAACATGAATCGGTCTTCGGCGATCACGCCCTGCAGGTGTTCCCACCGCGCCATGGTGGGTGCGTAGTACTTCTGGTAGTCCTCGTCGGACTCACCGTCGTCCGGTCCGTAGATGAGCTCCCACAGCACGAACCGGGTCTTCTCCGGTCCGAGCGGAATCGGGTTGAAGATCTGGATCTGGTCGGGGTTGTTGTTGAACACGACGTTGGGAAACACCACGTAGTGACAGATCGTGTACTTCTGGTGGTCGCCGGTTTCCGCCAACTCGTCGAGCATGTCAGGACGGGGCACGAACATCATTGAGTGCGGACCACTGAGGTGATAGGCGGTGTCGCGCTGGGCCTTGGTAAACGCCGGCGGGGTGTGGTGGAGGTGGGTGGCGTGGTACACCTCGTTGAACGCGTCGACCACCGCCTTGTAGTTCACGTCGAGATCGAACACCTGCTTCTCATGCAGGATCATTTTCTCGGGCGCAAAGCGTCCGAGATCCACGCTCACATCGGGCCCGATCCAATCGATCAACGACGGCGCCATCTCCCCGGCCATATTGATCCACACGAAGCCGCCCCATTCGTCGGCGGCGATACTCGGCGGGCGCTGGGCGGCGAGGAGCGCATCGTCGAACTCCTCACGCTCGGGCACCCCGACCAATTCGCCCGTGGTGTCGTAGACCCACCCGTGATATGGGCAGGTGAGCCGGCGACTGCACCCGGACGTCTCGCCCTGGGTGAGGCGCACGCCGCGGTGTTGGCACACATTGTGGAAGGCGCTCACCGTTCCGTCGGTTTGACGGCTGACGACGACGGTGTCGCCGTGCCCTTCGTAAACAATCCAGTCGTTGGCATTGGCGATCTCGCTCGACCGGGCAGCGATCAACCACGACTTGCGGATGACGTTCTCCACTTCAAGTTCGTAGCGAAGGGGGTCGATATAGACGTCGGCGCTGACCACTGCGTTGCTCACATGGGGCGTGCCAGCGATACCCGCACCGATTCGAACGGGGGCGTCACCACGACTGGGGCGAAAGACCATGGTGAGAGCGTAATTGATCGGCCGGTGAATTCCACTTTCGACGCCTCAGCCGCCTACGATCCGGCCATGCGCGCAGCCGTCATCACCGGTCGTCATCAACTTGAGCTTCGGGACGTGGCGACGCCAACGCCGCTGGCTGATCAGGTCGTTGTCGACATCACCCGCTGCGGAATCTGTGGCACAGACATTCACGCCTTTCAGTCGGGCAACCCCTACAACCCGGCGATCTGTGGACACGAATGGGTCGGGCTGGTGTCGGCGCGAGGGGCTGATGTTCGTAATGTCGACGAAGGTGACCGCATCGTCGTTGCTGTGCCGCCATCGTGTGGCTCGTGTTCAGCGTGCGTTGCCGGTCAGAGTCGGCACTGCGCGCGGGTGTTTCTCGCTGCCACCGGACGCGATGTCAAAGATCCCCAGCACGGCGGGTTCGCCCCCCAACTGGCGGTGCGGGCCAGTCGGGTGGTGAAGGCTCACGCCAGCCTGTCCGACGATGACGCCGCCCAAGTAGAACCGGCCACGGTTACGTTTCACGCCGTTCGGGCCAGTCTGCTGCGGCTGGGCGATGTTGCGGTGGTGCAGGGGGCCGGACCGATTGGCCTGTTGACGATGCAGTGGGCCCGGGCCTTTGGTGCCGCTGAAGTTATCGTGATTGAGCCCAACGTGGCGCGTCAGTCTTTGGCCCTCGCGCTGGGGGCGACTGTTGTTGTGGCGCCCGGTGACGAGGCGTCAACCGTGATCCGCGAGCGAACGAACGGCCTCGGCGCGGACATGGTGTTCGAGTGCGTTGGCCGCGGCCCGGCCCTCCAGAGCGCCGTTGATCAGGCCCGGCGGGGCGGGGCGGTGTGCCTCATTGGCTTCCCCGACACCGATGCCACGATCAGTCCGGCAGCCTGGCTGGTGAAGGAAATTTCCCTGACCGCGTCACTGGCGTACACCCACGAGGAATTCGCCCAGGCGATGACGTTCCTGGCCGACGGTCGGGTGCGCGTGGCCCCGATGCACTCGTCGACGGTCTCCCTCGACCGACTTGACGCGGCGCTGGCCGACCTCGCCAGCGGTACATCGACCCAGACAAAAGTCCTGGTAGATCCCCGGTAGCGCCCCCGCAGCGGCATCTGCCCGTGCCGTGAGGCTTGACTGATACCGATTGTTCGGTACAAAACGAGCGCGGGTTGGGTTCACGGGCAGGTTCTTGGGCACCCGACGGTCCTGATTCGTGGATCAGCTTGTGGGTGTGCGCTTGCCGGCTTCTTCGACGAGGGCGGGCGCTGACTTGTGAAAGCGGGCAGAGCCGCCGTTGGTGGTCTGTCCGCCGTCGACGACAAGGGTTTGACCACTGACGACGCGGGCTTCGTCGCTCGCCAGGTAGAGCGCAGCGTTGGCGATGTCGATCGGCATACCGGCGATGCCCAGGGGCGACGTCTTCGCCATATTGGTCTCCGCCAGTTCGAGTTGGGTGTGGTCGCCGGTCATGACCGCCGCCGTCATCGCCGTCACGGTATTTCCCGGGGCGATTGCATTCACCCGGATGCCGTTTGCTGCCAACTCGGACGCCACTGATTTGGTCAGGCCGATGACTGCCGTCTTGGCCGCAGTGTACGCATGGGGTCCGAGGCCACCCATCACCCCGGCAATGCTCGACGTAGTCAGGATCGACCCACTGTTGCGGGGCACCATGACCCGAGCAGCGTGCTTCATGCCGTAGAACGCCCCGCTCAGCAGCACGGCGATGGTGAAGTCCCACGATGCCGCAGTGGTGTCGGCGATTGGGCCGATTGCTCCGACAACACCGGCATTGTTGAACATGATGTCGAGTTGCCCGAATTCAGCGACGGCCAAATCGACGGCGGCGGCAACGTCGGCTTCCTTCGTTACGTCGCACCGAATGAACCGCGCGACGGCACCGAGTTCGTTGGCCAGCTGCGCACCGGCGTCGGCCTGCAAGTCGGCGATCACCACTCGGGCGCCCTCTTCGATAAAACGGCGAACCGACACCTCGCCGATTCCGCTTGCCCCTCCGGTAATGACGGCAACTTTTCCTGCAAGTCGATCGGACATATTTCGCTCCTGGGTGGGTCGGTCGGTGAGTCGGTCGGTGAGTCGGTCGGCGAGCCGGTGCTCTGCTCGGCTGAGCAACGTAGTCCTGAGGCACCAACGGGGTGAAATTGACCGTTCGATTAGTTCTTTCCTAGCATCGCGTCCACTCGTTCCCCGGAGGTCCATGCCGTGCCCACTCAAATTCAGGTTGCCCAAGGCATCCTCGAAAACACCGCCGATGGTCCCCGCCTGCGAGGGAGCAAGTGCACCGACTGCGGCACGCACGCGTTTCCGTCGCAGAAAAGCTGTCAGCGGTGTTCGGGCACCAACATCGAGAGCGTTTTATTGGCGGACCATGGTGTGCTGTGGACGTTCACGATCCAGGGATTTCCGCCCAAAGCCCCGCCGTATTTGGGCAACGATGACCCGGCGACATTCGTCCCGTTCGGTGTTGGCTACGTGGAACTTCCCGGCGAGGTCAAGGTCGAGACTCGTCTCACCGAATCCGATCCGGCCAAGCTGACCATTGGGATGCCAATGCATATGGTGATGGATGTAATCGGCGTGGACGCCGATGGCAACGAACTTGTTACCTACGCCTTCGCCCCCACGAACTGACCCGATAAGAACTCGACAGGAAAGCAGAAACCAATGAGCACTCCAGACGTAGCCATTGTCGGCATCGGTATGCACGAGTTCGGACGCACCGATGGTGTTTCCGGAATGGACCAGGGGGTGGTTGCCGTTCGACGCGCCGTCGCCGATTGTGGGGCCAAGTGGGAAGACATGCAGTTCGCCTTCGGTGGCAGCCAGTCCTCCGGCGCCGCCGACACCATGGTGTCCAAGCTCGGTCTTACCGGCCTGCAGTTCATCAATGTCGCCAACGGCTGTGCCACCGGTGGCTCGGCTCTGTTCAGCGCATACAGCGCCATCCGCTCAGGGATGTCCGACATCGGCATCGCCATCGGGTTTGACAAGCACGAGCGCGGCGCGTTCCGAGTAGAGACCAAAGGCATGGATTGGTATGGCGCGTCTGGCCTGGCCCTTACCACCCAGTTCTTCGGTATGAAGATCAATCGCTATATGCACCAATACGGCATCACCAACGCGTCGCTCGGTCGGGTGTCGGCCAAGGCGTTTCGTAACGGTGCGCTCAACCCGATGGCGTGGCGTCGTAAGCCGCTGTCGGAAGAAGAAGTGTTGGCCTCGCCGATGCTCTCGTATCCACTGACGCAGTACATGTTCTGCAACCCGGGCGAAGGAGGCGTTGCTCTTGTCTTGTGCCGCGGTGACGAAGCTCACAAGTACACAGATCGTCCCGTCTTCTTGAAGGCGGCTGTCGTACGTTCACGTAGGTTCGGCTCGTTCGAAGTACTGGCCCCGTCGATCGCCCTTGAGCACAACGCCGGGCCCACCGTCGATGCGTCGAAGGCGGCGTTCGAGATGGCCGGGATCGGCCCGAAAGATATCGACCTGGCCCAGTT
>JAYVSS010000228.1:0-6367 GCA_043775075.1 Acidimicrobiia bacterium | reverse complement strand
CCACTACGACGAGACATCCAAACCATTCCGATGGACCTACGCCGCCGAACCCCTCAAAGCCGCATGACACGCGACTCATTCACGCGCGACAGCACTAGTAGGCGACCGTCACCACGATCACCGAAGGCTTGGTGAAGGGGAGGGCGACGCTGGAGAACGACCCGTTGGTGGTTGGCGTGAGGGCAGTTCCGTTGAGATTGACCGACACGGTGCCCGTGCTCACGGCGGCACTACCGGCGCTCACCAGCGTCGCCACCTTGATGGCGCACGTGGAATTGGGCTCAAAGCCCACCAACAGCTGACTGTTGCCCCCGGTCGTCGGGAAGCCGGAGCTGACCTGGGCGGCGGGGAACAATCCGCCAGATAAGCGGACGTTGTTGCAGTCCAACGCCACGCTGTACCCGGCGACCGAGGCGGGGGGCGTACCGGTGCGGGTGATCGTGACGGTGGTGGCCGTCGCCGGGACTGTCGTGGCCCCGGCGATAGTGGTCGTGGTCGCCCCGGCGATGGTGGTTGTAGTGGTGGCGCCGGGGTAAGTGATCTCAATGATGGCGCCGAAGGCCAACGGGGCGGCGAACGCTGGCGAGTTGATGAGGTTGCCCGACGCTGGTCCGGCTATGGGCAGGCCGTTCAGCAGGACCCGAAGCGAAGGGTTCCCGAGGTCGGTGCCGAGCAGGGTGGCGGTCAGCTGGCAGCTCGTGGCCTGCGTAGTGGCGGTGGCCGCGGTGAGCGTCTGCGGAAGGATGGCGGTGGCATCGGCCCGGGCGAACCGGCTGGAGTTGGTTTGGAAGGCCCCTCCGGCGGTCGGCGAGGTACAGGTCGAGTTCACGTCAACATTGGTCAGACCGGTCGGGACCACGCCGAGGAAGCGGGTGCTGACCTCAGGTTTGCCCGACGCCGGGGGAGCGGTGGCGGTGCCCGCGATCGTCGTTGTGGTCGCTCCGGCGAGGGTGGTGGTGGCGCCGGGTACGCCGTTCGTCGCCGCTGTCGGGGCGGCACTCGTTCCGAAGTCGGCCAGGACGGTGACGGCGCTCTGGCCTCGGGGGGCGAAGGCCGGGGCGGCGAGGGTGGTGGCGGCCGGGCCGGCGGTGGGGCGTCCGTCAATGAGGATGCGCAACGTGGGCGCAGCGCCGGTCACGGTCGCGGTGGCGGTGCAGGTGGAACCGGTGGGGTTGGCCGTCCCCGGATCGAGAATGTTGAAGCTGACGGATTGTGAGCCGCCCTGGCCGGTGAAGGAGACCGATTGGGTGGCTTGGGGGGTGGGACCACCGAGGCCGGTGCAGGTCACGTCGACCTTGATGGCGGTGGCGGTGGGCGCTGTTCCGTTGACCAGGGTGACGACGTCCAGAGGACGGGGGAGCCCGGCGGTGGCGCCACCGCTTACGGCGGCATCCCCCGTGGTTGTTCCGCCAGCACCGCTGTTCGAACCGGTGACCGGATTCTTGCGCTTCACCCAGGAGATCTTGGAGCCGACCTTGCTGCACACCAGGGTGTTGGTGGTCCGGCCACGCTCGGCGTTGCTGCACTTGGCGCCGAGTTTCGGCGTGCTCTTCGTGCTCTTCGTGGCCGCGGTGGCGACGTCGGTGGCGCCAATGGCGAGCGAGCCGCCGATGATTGCGGCCGTGGCCGCAGCGACCGTGAGCAGGGTGTTCCGGGTGTTCCGGGGGTTCCGGGGGTTCCGGGGGTTCCGGGTGTTGCCGGTCAGGTTGGGGCGGGTCCGAGATGAGGACGAAACGGTCATTCGACGGTCTCCTTCGTGTGGCCCGGTCGGGGTACCGGGGGTGGCGATGCACCGTCGTCTGTGGCAGGCTCGTGACAGACAGCGGTGACGTCGAGGCTGCTCACGTTACCTGCCTCGCGTCAGGCGTCGGAGATAACCGCAGTCAGTGGCTACAGCGCGCTGACCCGTTCGCCGATACCAGCGGGGTGGAAGTGGTGAGTCGCGGACCGACGGTGATCGTTCGCCCTTCGTGGCGTTCGGCGGAACTCTCGCAGGCGGTGGCCTATCGCTGCTTGTTGGTCGCCGTCATGGTCGGTCCGTCGAGCCTGTCGTTCACCATCGCCGGCCGGGGATCGGACTGGACCCGCGATCCTGTCATCCGTTTGGTCGACGCTCCGCTCTTCGTGATCGCTGCACTCCTCCTCGTGCCGGTACTGCGACGGGCGTCGTCGGCCGTCGCATGTTTAATCGCGAGCCGCCGGACGGTGGCGCCGATCGAACTGGCGTTCTTGGCACTGACGCTGATGGTCGCGTGGGTGGGCCTTTCGTGGGCGATGAACCCCCGGGCCATCGGGGCACTCATGGTTCTCCGCCTGATCGCGGTTTTGGCCATCGTCGACCTCATCAACCGCTCAACCGTTACCCAGCTCGGCATGGTGATCAAGACCATGGTCGGGTTGGTGGTGTTTGAGTCGCTCCTGTGTGTGGCCCAGCTGATTGTCGATGGACAGGTGGGTTTCGGCGTCCTCGGTGAGCTGGCCGATCCCTTCAACCGGACTGGTCCGTGGCGGGCCCCCACCGGTACGTCGTACTACCCGTACCCGCTGTCCGCCGTGGCCCTGCTTACCCTCGGGTTGGGGCTGTGGGCCGTTGACCGTGGTTTCATCGGCCGCCGGTGGGCTTTCGCCAGTGCTGTGGCGGCGGGAGTGTTGGTGGGGAGCGGGTATTCCGTGGTTGGAGCGGCCATCGTTGCGGCCATCGCGGTGGCGTTCCTCGTTCGGCGCGTCTCGTTTCGTCGTGTCCGCTTTCGCTGCAGTGCGGGAATTGCGCTTGTCATGTTTGTGGTGGCATTCGGGGTAACCGCTGGGGCGCTCGACGAGGGGTGGCGATGGAAGGGCGAGCGGTCAGCCTCGACCGACGCCGCCGTGGCGTCGAGCGGGAGGAGCGGTCAGCTTGAGGTTGGCCTGGCCATGGCCAAACGCTGGCCGGTGTTGGGCATCGGTGCGGGGAACTTCGCAGTAGTGCGTGAGGCCCATCACGAGTTCGACGCTGTTTCCCCGGACGCTCAGATCACCCATTCCATGCCGGTCCTGTTGGCGGTCGAGGCTGGTTTCCCGGCGCTCGGATTGTTTGGGCTGTCCTTGGGTCTGCTGGCGTGGCGGCGATTGCGCAACGTCGCCGTAATCGGCGCGTCGATGTCCGGCTACGTCGTCGGCGACTTGATGCACTGGTACTCGGGGTTTGGGTTGCTCTTCCTCGGCGTATGGCTCGGCTTCCTGATGGTGTCTCCCGACGACGCTTCAGCGCGCTGGCCACGCCCGGCGCTCTGGACCAGCTGACGACAGTGGGGACTGGACAACGACGTCGCCAAGCAGTCCGCAGCGTCGCGAGCCGGTCCAGACCGAGGGTCGCGAATGCGCGAGTGGCGGGTCCTAAGGACTGAGCCGCCGTTCAAGTTCTGGCTCGTTGCGGCCGATAGATTGGTATGCGAGTTCTGGCCCATGAGTGGTTGGTGACGGCCGCCGGTTCCGACAAAGTCGCCGCCCGTATTGCGTCGGCCCTATCGATCGACTCCGTGGTCACCGCAATCAGCGATCCGGCGGTGGCCCGTTCGCTGTTCGGTGACACCCCGGTCCGGTCGCTGTGGACGAACCGGCTGCCGGGAGTGGCCAATTCCCGGATGCTCTACGCACCGGCGATCCTGGCGGCGTGGGTCCGCACGCAGGTGGGCCCCGCCGACTTGTTGGTGTCCTCCACCCACTTCGGCGCGATAGGTGCTGGTCGACGCTTCGATGGTCCGCACGTGGCGTACTGCTACAGCCCGTTTCGTTACGCATGGCGGCCCGATCTCGAAGGCGCGCGTCTCGCCGGACTGTCCGGACGCGTCGGTCGCGTGGCGGTGCCAGCACTGCGTCGAGTTGATCGCGCGTCGGCGTCGACGGTGTCGTTGTTTGTGGCTATCTCGTCGTCGATCGCCGAGCGCATCAACGATGCCTACGGTCGTCGCGCCGCCGTGGTGCATCCCGTCGTCGATGTGGACCGCTTTACCGACGTTGCTCGGGTTTCTCGCGCTGGAGTCGAGGGTCACTACCTCTGTTTCGGAAGGCTGGTGACGTACAAGCGAGTGGACCTCGCAGTGCGGGCGTGCACGTTCCGTTCGCTGCCCCTCGTCGTCGCCGGTGCGGGCCCCGAGCTGGCGTCGCTGCGATCGATAGCGGGGCCGACGATTCGGTTTGAAGAACATGTGTCCGATGCCCGGTATCTAGAATTACTTGCCGGTGCCCGGGCTTTGCTGTTTCCGGGGGAGGAGGATTTCGGGATTGTTCCGGTGGAGGCCATGGCCGCCGGGGTGCCGGTGGTGGCGTTCGGTCGCGGTGGCGCGCTCGATACCGTGGTGGACGGTGTGACCGGAGTGCTGTTTGCCGAGCAAAGCGTGGAGTCATTGCTTGGCGCGCTTGACGCCGTTGATCGAATGCCGATCGAGGTCGCCAAACTACGCGCGCATGCTGATTCGTTTCGACCGGAAGTGTTCGACGAACGGCTCCGCACTGTTGTCGATGGCCACCTTTCTTCCGGCGCGTTGCGGGATCATTGGTAACGCGTCACGGGTCCTAAGCGCGCAGTGTTGTTGACTCATCGTTCACTTCTGACTTCGTAGCGCAGCTGGTCCTCAAGAAACCGTCTTGAGGAGTCGATGACACCACTGATGTCATCTGTCCTTCGATCAGCGCCGCCGGAGCGCTCTGTTGGCGCCGGCGAGGACAGTTCGACGCTGTTTGTTGCTGGAATTGAGACGTTGGCACCCGACGACCGCCGCTCCGAAGCACGTGACCGTCCCGGGAATCTGTCGCCAGACCGGGTTCGATCGATCCAGCGGTCGTGGGGCCGGATGCGCGTTGGACTGTGGCTGTGCGCTGATCTCATCGCTGCGACGACGGCCGTTTCGACGGCTCAATCGGCCAGACTTGGTTCCGAGCGTTTGGCGACCACCGTCGCCCAGGCGGCGACAGGTTCGACCCTGACCTACGCCCAGGTGTCCCTCGCCGTGATCGCCGCTTGGATCATGGTGATTGGACTGGTCGGTGGATATCACCAGCGCCGCAACGTGAGCCTGTGGGATCAGGTGCTCAACGTTTGCCGTGCCTCGGTGGCGCTTCTCGCAGTGATCGGCGTGGTTGGACTCTTTCTCCGAATTCAGCTCTCGCGTTCGTTCGTTCTCGTTGCCCTGGTGAGTGTTGTCGGCTTCACTGCGCTGGGTCGCCTTGTCGTGGCGGCGCTCTTTTCACTCCTGCAACGTCTGGGAATCGGGGTCGATCGGCTGCTACTCGTCGGGCCCAGGTCGGAAGTCGAGGGCATTCGTTCGCAGCTTGCGCGTACGTCCGGTCGGCGAACGCGAATCGTCTCGGTGATCGTCGTCGACGATCTGGATGCCCCGTCGTTGTCGGCTTCCAACGGTGGTCCGTCGACCCTGCGCGAATTGATCGTTCAGTCATGTGCTCGGCACGGGGCTACGAGCATCGTGATTTGTGGACCATCGTCGCTACCGGTGGGAACGGTCCGTCTACTTTCGGCGCGGCTTTCAGGGAGCGGCGTGAACGTGGTCGTTGCGCCCGGAACAGCCGAGGCCGTCGGCCCCGGTGTACAGCTTCATGCCGTTGGCGATCTCTTCCTCCTGCGGGTTCGAGATTCCGAACCGGCGACATTGGAGCGAGCCGTCAAAGTGGTACTCGACCGGGGGTTGGCGCTCGTCGGGCTTGTTCTGTTGTCACCGTTTTTGCTTCTGTTGGCGTTGATCGTTCGCCATGATTCGCCCGGACCGTCGCTGTTTCGCCAACGTCGAGTTGGACGGGGCGGTCGGCCGTTCACCGTCTACAAATTCCGTTCGATGGCCGGCGATGCCGAGGAGCGGTTGCGGCGTGACGGACTATGGGAAGCGTACGTAGCAAATGGCTTCAAACTTCCGCCGGGTGACGATCCGCGGATCACCCGCTTCGGCGCGATGCTGCGTCGGACGAGCCTCGATGAACTGCCGCAACTCTTCAATGCGCTGAACGGCACGATGAGCCTTGTGGGCCCGCGGCCGGTGGTGCCCGAGGAGCTGGCGTGTTACGGCGAACTGACTTCCGTATACACCGGCGTCCGACCGGGCGTGACGGGTTACTGGCAGGTCAATGGCCGCAGCGACGTCGCCTTCCCCGAGCGGGCCGAACTCGATGCCTATTACTACGACAACCGTTCACTACGAGTCGACCTACGCATCTTGGTGCGCACCGTCGTCGCTGTGGTGTTACGAGTGGGGGCGCACTGATGAACGTCGAATTCCGAAATGGAACTTTGACGGCTCAAACCGTTGGAACCCCAGAAATGCCGCCCGTCGTGCTCATTGGCTTCAACCGACCACAACAACTTGCTCGGGTCATAGAAGCC
>JAYVSS010000227.1:0-1611 GCA_043775075.1 Acidimicrobiia bacterium | reverse complement strand
ACCGTGAGCGCTCCGGCGTTGAGCTGCTCGATGCATCGATCTACGAACACCTGACCGATTTCTATCTCAGTGGCGATTTCGGCCAAACGGAATTTTGAGTTTTGAAAGCTGGCGACGGCTTGTCCAAACGCCTTGCGCGTCCGGGTGTAGTCAAGCGTCCAATCGAGGGCGGCCTTGGCGGCGGCGATTCCGGCGACAGCGATGGACAGACGTTCCTGGGCGAGATTGCGCACGAGAAGGGTGAAGCCTTGGCCTTCGTCGCCGAGACGATTCTCTACCGGAACCTGTACGTCGGCGAAGAACAGTTCGGCAGTGTCCTGACTGTGCATCCCGATCTTGTCGAGATTGCGTCCCCGATCAAAGCCCGCCATGCCTCGTTCGAGCACCATCAGCGTCATGCCCTTGTGCTTTAACGAAGGGTCGGTTTTGACCGCAGTGATGACGAGATCAGCATTGATGCCGTTGGTGATGAACGTTTTGGACCCGTTGACCACGTAGTGATCGCCGTCTCGGATAGCGGTGGTGGACATCGACGCCAGGTCCGAACCAATGCCAGGTTCCGTCATCGCCACCGCAGTGATGAGCGTGCCATCACAAATTCCCGGGAGCCAACGTTGCTTCTGCTCATCGGTAGTGAGTTCGAGGAAATACGGAAGGGTGATGTCGTTGTGCAGGGTGATGCCAAGCCCGGCGCCGCCGGTACCGGCGTACATCAACTCCTCGCCGATAATGGCATTGAAACGGAAATCTCGGGTCCCGCCGCCGCCGTAGGACTCCGGTGCTTGAAGGGCGAGAAAGCCATTCGCTCCGGCGGCGGCAAACAGTGACCGGGGCACAATGCCGTCACGTTCCCAGTCCGAAAAATGGGGGGTAATTTCCTTCTCCACGAACCGCCGGAAGGCGTCGCGAAACATGAGGTGTTCGTCCGAGAAGATCGTTCGCTCCATGGGCGAAACCCTACCGGTCGGGCCTTGTCCAGCGACAGACAGGGACCGGGGCGCTACTTCTTCGGCTGATCCCGTGAGATATGGATACCGCAGGCGCTGAACTTCACGTCGCCGAAGCGGGTGGCAGCAAATGCCTTCGCCGAAGGTTTGAGGGGATCGTTCGACACCGCTGAACCGGGGTCTTTCTTGAGCGCCACGAGCCCGGCATCGAACCCGTCGAGGAGTGAAGCGATGGCTTTCTCATCGCCCTTCGGACTGGGCAACGCTCGAAGTTTCGCGCTGAGTTCGGTGAGGGCCGGTAGGGCCACCACCGTTACGAACGAGGCAACCTGCTTCGGCTTGGCGATCTTCACCTTCTTCAGTCGACCCCGCCGCGTGGAGCGGGCGTTTTCCGTCTCAATCTTCGTCGCCGCCTGGAGCAACTTCACGTTGGTGGCAGCGCACAATTTGTCGGCTTCGCCGATGTAGGCACCCAAATCCTTCGGTAGCTTCTGCGCGCTAGCCGGCAGCGTGGCAACTCCGGCCGCCAGGACGGTGATGGCGATAACCGCTGTGGCCCGACGGCGAAGACGGACGGAGAACGAGCGATCAATCACGGCTGAAGAGGTTACTTCCCCCCACGTTCGTTGCGATGACGCGAGACTGCTCCGCCGTGTCGGCCAAC
>JAYVSS010000226.1:0-3372 GCA_043775075.1 Acidimicrobiia bacterium | reverse complement strand
CTTCATACTCTGGGCGAAAGAAATGCCGTACCCGTTCACCTCGGTGAACGAGCGGCCGTTGCACATCGAGTGATCTCGCCGGACCTCCCGGAACAGCTTTTCCGCGACCTCGTCGATTCGCCTCTGATTTCGTCGGCACCGTCGATCGGCTGGGAACATCGTCTCTATCAACCCCGCCGGTCGGCTTTTACGGTGAGCATCGGATACGCAGCGCGGTCGAGTGCCGATGATCTCAACGATGCCCTCCGTGGCGCCGACGCCGCGCTATCCGAAAGCAAGCGCATGCAGAAGTTGGCGCGTTAACCCGGCTGTGGCTCAGCCTGTTCGGCGGGTATCGCTGTCCGGTTTCGACCGGGTTTTAGCCGACGATCCGCACACGGAACGGCCGACAGAGCTTCGTCTTGGCCGAGTCCACGACGCAGACCTCATGGGTGCCGGCGAGCGGCGTCCACCACGGGTCACCGATTGCTGCGCCGTTTACTGTGTAGAAGTAGGGCGCCTGACCGCCGCTGGCCCGCAGCGGGAGTTCCTGACCGATAGAACGAGATGGATCAATCACGTAAGCGCCCCGACTGCTGGGCGAGACGATCGCCAATTTTTCGACCCGCTGATGAGAGCGCGGCGCGGCACCGATTCCCACCGGGGCATCCGGCTTGACCGGAGCATCCGGCTTGACCGGCTTGGCTGGCTCGACCGGAGCAGCGTCGAGAGCCGATCCCGCCCCGGCCCGCACCCAGTCCTCGCTAAGAGCTGAGCAGGCCGAGCGTTGACATACCTCGGTCCGCTCGAGCGTGTCGGGGGCATGGAGCAGTGGCCGCACCGGACCGTCGTGAGCAAGGCGTTCCTCGGCGGCGATCATGACGGATCGAAAAACCGGTCCCGCTCCCGTTACTCCGCTGGCGTTGCGCAACGGGGTGCGATCAAAGTTGCCCACCCAGACGCCAACGGTGACGCGTGCCGAAGACCCGACGACCCAGTTGTCGTGGAAGTCTGACGACGTACCCGTTTTCGCCGAAACCGGGAAGTCGAAACGGAGCGCGCTCGATCGCCCGAATGCCGGGGCGCGGGCATCGTTGTCGGCCAGCACATCGGTCACCAGGAACGCCGCCTCAGGCGACACCACCCGGGCGCCGCGCTGAGGCCGAGACGGCTCCACCGCCACCGGCTGCAGCGATCGACCGCCGCGGGCAAACGTCGCGTAGGCCGCGGTGAGGTGCATGAGGTCAATCTCCGCCGCACCGAGAGCCATCGAGAGGCCATACGTGGAATCGGGGAGCGAGACCCCGGCGCGGCCCAACAGAGCGGCAAGATCATTCGGCCCGTGATCGGCCAGCACCCGGACGGCGGGCACGTTGACTGACTGAGCGAGTGCCTCACGCATCGTGAGCTCACCGCGGAAACGCTTGTCGTAGTTACGAGGACGGAATTCTCGACCAGCGCCGGTGGCGACGAACGGCGCGTCGTCCACCAGGTCGCCAGGGTTGGCGCCTTCGTCGAACGCCAACGCATACACAAATGCCTTGATCACTGAACCGGTTTGGCGAGGCTGGCGGACGCCATCGATCATCCCGCCGCGGTTGGTCGCCACGGCATCGGCCCAACCTCCGCTCCCTTCGTATGCGCGGATAGCACCTGTGGAATTGTCGAGCACCACGACGGCAACATTGGCCGCGCCAAACTTCGCCAGAAGCGCGCGTTGGTGAGAGGCAATGCCAGCCACATCCTGCTGCAAGGCGCCATCGATCGTGGTGGTCACGGTTGTATCTGTAGCTGAACGATTTGCCGTGTTGGGCGGCGGGCAGGAGAGAGCGGCGCAGAGTAAGCCATCGCGCCACGCCCGGACAAAGTGCGGTGCCACCGGTATCGCAGTCCCCCGGCGAATGGCAATGGGCTCGTTGCGCGCCGCTCGCTCCTCGGCCTTGGTGATTGCGTGGGCGGACACCAGACGCCCGAGAATCCAGCGCTGCCGGGGACGAGCGGCGGCGGCGTTTCGGCGCGGATCGAATCGAGTCGGACGCTGAGGAACTGCGGACAGGTAGGCCGCCTGGGCCCAGCTGAGTTGAGAAACTTCAACCCCGAAGTACGCCATCGCCGCGGCGTCGGCCCCCACCACCGAACCGCCATACGGAGCTTCGGCTAAGTAGGCGGAAAGGATTTCGTCCTTACTCATCCGATGTTCAAGGCGGAGGGCGTAGATGGCCTCTCGGGCTTTCTCCAACCCACCCCGGGCCACCGGAGTGGAACGCCCAGCGGCGCGTCTCAGTTTCACCAGCTGCTGTGTGAGGGTGGAGCCACCTTGAACGACGGCACCGGCGCCAACATCGACCACGACGGCCCGCCCGAGCGCCACCGGATCCACGCCGACATGAGTAGTGAAGCGTTCGTCCTCAGCCGCCACTGTTGCCGCGGCAAGCCGCCAGGCTCTCCGCGACAGCGCGATCTCCGCCCCCTTCGTCCGAGACCGAGTTGAGGCCAGCGCCAATGATCGAACAGATGCCAGGTCGAGGGGCGCGCCGAATCGATCCATGACGGCCGGCAGTACAACCGGTGACGCCACTCCGGCCGGAAGCGGACCGAGCCGCAACCCGGCGCCCAGCACGACCGAGGCCAGGGCCCCGGCGGCGAGACGGCGGCGCCATCGATGACGAACCCGCGACGGCGGGGCGTCCACTGGCTCGGCAATCCTCATGACCACCGGAACCCCGAGAGTGACTAGCGGACCGGCGGCGGCGTGACCGTGACGACCACCGGTCCGGAACGCCCGTACACGTTCAGGCGGTACATCTCCTGTGCTTGGGTGGGCGCCGCGACGAAGCGGCCGGGGGCGGTGGCCCGAGCGGTGTACGTGTACCGGAAGGTGCCCGGCTCAAGTTGAGTGGCGAACAGCAGCACCCGGTCGTCACGCGTTTCCGTATGATCAATTCCGGCATATTCGGCTGGCCGGATGCCGTCGGGGAAGTCCCCGAGGGGCGTCGAGCCACCGGCGTCGGTGCCGTCCGTTGATCCTGTCGCAGTGGAGGCCAACGTGGCGTCGAGTGCTTCAAAGCCGGCCGGCAACGGGTCGTCGACCACCACGTTGCTGCGCCGATCGGCCGAGGTCACCAACAATTCGACGGTGACCAAATCACCGGCGGCGAACGTCGTTTTCGGTGTGCCGAAAATTGACTTCGCTCCCTTGTACGGGAAATACGAACGCTCCACGCTGAAGCCCTGCGATCGCGCTTTGAGCGTGACGGCTGGCGTTGCATACTGAAGCAGGGCCGCCCAATGCAACGTGCCCTGACCCTTGGCGGTGACCACCAGTGGAGTTTGGGCACTGCCGGCACTGCCCACGGCGGAGAGCGGAGACTGCGAACTGAGCACGTCGAGCGA
>JAYVSS010000225.1:0-3210 GCA_043775075.1 Acidimicrobiia bacterium | reverse complement strand
GGACAGCTCAAGGCCCTTGTGCTCCTCGGCGCCGACCCGCTGGCGGACTGCTCCGATCGGGCCCTGGCCGAAGCGGCACTTACTCGGGCGGAATTCGTCATCGCCATCGACACCCTCCCCAACGCCTCGAACGCTCATGCCGATGTGATTCTGCCGGCCGCCGGATACGGCGAAAAGAATGGCACGACCACCAACCTTGAAGGCCGAGTCACCCTGCTCTCGTCCAAGGTGAGTGCGCCGGGAACGGCCCGTCCGGATTGGATGATTGCCTCGGAGTTGGCGCTTTTGCTCGGTACCGACTTCGGATACGAGGGCGTTGCCGACATCACCGCGGACATTGCCGCCGCCGTGCCCACCCATGCGGGGGCGACGATGGCTGCCCTCACGGCCGCGGGCAACGCCGACGGCATCGTGGTGCCGGTCCCCGTTGTCGCCACTGAGTCCGTCGATTCGGTCCGGGCCAGCGATTCCGTCGGGGCCGGGGAGACCGGGGAGACCGATGCCCACCTTTCCGACGGCGAGGAGACCGACGGAGCATCACCTGCGCCCATGGCGACACCGAGACAGGTGCGGGTCCGGTTGGTCGAAGGTGTAGTCCCGCAGCCCGACTCGTATTCGCTGCGTCTCGTCACCAGCCGAGTGCTCTATGACCAGGGAACGATCGTGCAGGCCAGCGCATCGTTAGCCAAACTGGCTCGACCGGCCGTGGTGAAACTGCACTCAGGAGAAATCGAGCGTCACGCCATGCACCCCGGAGACATTGTCCGGGTTGTCTCGCAGACCGGCGAGCTGGCGTTGATGATCGAAGCCGATGATCACCTTCCTCGGGGCATCGCCTTCGTCGCTTGGAATCAGGGAACCGACGCCGCCCCTGGCGCCAATGTGTTGATCGATACCGCCACGGTGTCCGCCGATGGAGCGACCAAGGTCCGGCTCGAAAGTCAGAGAGGCTGAGCGCCATGAATCTCACGCACCTCCTCGCCCGTCCGGGCGTCTTGGCGGCCGAGGTCGGCGATCCGCTCCTCGCGGACGGCCGATATCTCTGGGGAATGCCCCTCGTTGTCATCTTCATCAAGGCGCTGATCGCCTTTCTGATCTGCCTCCTTTCGGTCGTTGTGATGGTGTGGGCCGAGCGCAAGGTCATCGCCGACATGCAGGACCGTATTGGTCCGAACCGGGCCGGGCCGTGGGGTCTGCTGCAGACCCTGGCCGACGGAACAAAGCTGTTCTTCAAAGAAGCACTGTTTCCCCAGCGCGCAGATAAGTTCGTTTTTCGCCTCGCCCCGTACCTCTCCACGGTCCCCGCCTTCCTCACGTTTGCCGTGATACCCCTCGGCGGCACCGCCAAGATCTTCGGCCACGAGACGATCCTCCAGCTGGCCGATCCGCCCATGGGTGTCCTTTTCTCGCTGGCGATTTCTTCGATCGCCGTGTACGGGGTCATGCTCGCCGGATGGTCGTCGGGCTCCAAATACCCGCTCATGGGTTCGGTGCGAGCGAGTGCGCAGATGATTAGCTACGAAGCGGCGATGGGTCTGTCGCTGGCGGCGGTGGTCCTCACCACCGGTTCCCTCTCCACGCAGAGCATCGTGAACGCCCAGGCCAACGGACGCTGGAACCTGTGGAACCTGTTGTTCGTCCCGGCCATCGTTTTCGCCATCGCCGGTACCGCAGAATTAAACCGCCCCCCGTTTGACCTGGTGGAAGCGGAGTCGGAGCTGGTCGGTGGATTTCATACCGAGTACTCGTCGGCCCGGTTCGCCATGTTTTACCTGGCGGAGTTCATGAACACGATCACCATGTCGGCCCTGATCTCCACCCTGTTTCTTGGTGGACCGACGATGCCGTTCAACCTGGCCAAGCTCATCCGACTGAATCACGTCCCGGTCCTCAGTGGTTTGCTCGGCCAATCAAGTCCGCTGTGGCTGCTGCTCAAGGTCATGGCATTGTGTTTCACTTACATCTGGTTGCGTGGCACCCTGCCCCGCTTCCGATACGACCAGTTGATGGATCTCGGCTGGAAACGCCTCATCCCGGCGTCCTTGCTGTGGCTGCTGATCCTCGCCGCTCGCCAGGCTGGCAACTCGCGGCTCGAACAGTTTCGCAACACGGCGCTGGGTTTTCTCGGATCAGCCGTCGTCGTCGGTCTACTGTTTGCGGCGATGAAGGTCGGCCGACGGACAAGCGAAGAAGATATGGCGGCCGCCGCTTCAGGCCCCGATTCGCGCCGCCCCGGAAGGTTCTGACCATGGGCTACTTCAACCGTTGCCATGTCACTGCACTCACTGCACTCACTGCACTCACCGCACTCACCGCACTCCGGGCACTCATGGTGGAGGCGAGCTGACATGGGCTACTTAGACGGTTTCAAAGTCACGTTTGCCGAGATGTTCAAGGACCGACTCACCGAGTCCTACCCGGACACGATCCGTCCGAAGCCCGAGCGCTTTCACGGTCGCCACGTGCTGAATCGGTACGAAGACGGCATGGAAAAGTGCATCGGGTGCGAACTCTGCGCTGGCGTGTGCCCGGCCAAATGCATCTACGTGCGCGGTGCGGACAATGACCCGATGAATCCAACCTCGCCGGGCGAGCGGTACGGCTTCGTCTACGAGATCAACTACCTGCGATGCATCCACTGCGACCTCTGCGTGGAGGCGTGCCCCACCGAAGCGATCACCGAGTCGAAAATCTTCGAGTTCGCCTTCACCAATCGCCGAGATGCGGTGTACACCAAGGCCGAACTGGTCGTGGGCAACGATGGCCGTCCAAAGGTCCAACCGTGGGAAGACGCCCGTGGCGCCGAGTCCCCGATTTCGGGATGGATGCGCGCCACATCGCCCGGCGGAGACGCGGCGTTCGGAGGACGCGAACTCTGGTCCGGAGATCTTGGCGCGGGCGTTCGTGGCGCCGAGTCGGGCCAAGACGTGGAACAGGCGGAGCGCGCCACGCGTTTGGCGGCTGCTGCTCCTTCGGCGCCTCCGTCTGCTGGCGGACACCACTAATCGCCATGGTTGTTGACTGGATCGTTTTTCTTGCAGGCACGCTGATCGCCCTTGCCGGAGCCCTTGGGGTTGTCACCATGCGTAATCCCGTACACGCCGCGCTCTCGTTGGTGCTCACCCTGTTTGGGGTGGCGGTGTTGTTCCTGGCCCAGGCCGCGCACTTTCTCGCCATCGTGCAGGTGATCGTCTACGCCGGTGCCGTGGT